>CACZPW010000250.1 GCA_902783115.1 uncultured Ruminococcus sp.
ATAACAAGGAGCAGGACGGTGTTAAGTATATGACATTCAATGCTACACCTCAAAATGCCCCTGAAATTACCGACTGCGGTTTTGCATTTATCAATGCCGAAACTATCGGTGCAAGCGACGCTGTTATATGGCAGAAGAGCAAGCTGCGTGAGAACGGTACATTCGGCGCTGCGATAGCACAGGATCCTGAGGCTACAAGCTCGGCTATCTATGCAGTTCCGTTTATTGTAGGTCAGGGCTTTGCAAAGCTTGGCGATGCAGTACCGTCACTGTTTATTAACTGATTTTAATAGGAGGAATGAATAATGAAAAAGTTTTATGAAAGTCCTGCTATTGAGGTTACAGCTTTTGTAGCAGAGGATATTGTATGCGCAAGCACGATCTCGTTTGAAGGCGTTGATTACGACGTAGTATCAAACGGTATAGCTGTTGATCCTACCACAAAGGTACAGCATGTTGAGGGCTCAGATACAGCTCCTTACACATTTAATTAAATCGCGATTTAATTATTACATTCGGTACTATCGGGAGCGATCCCGAAATGTATAAAGTTTCTCTCTTTAAAAAATAGGTACTACAAGAGAGATAAAGAGGTGTGTTTTTCGCACCTCTTTTTCAATGCCGAGGGACCGGCGTGAACTATTAAGAAATTATTATCAAAACGCATAAAATCACATTTCAAATTGTTGAATATTGTCAAAAATCGGTTGACTTTGGGTGGATTTTAGTATATAATCATATATACATTCAGTTATAAAAATTCTGCAAAGGGAGTAATACGGTTTATGTATAAAAAGAGAAAAACCGGCTGGGTAGAGCATTTTGATTTTAAAGTACTTGATGCAATTGTGTTATTGTCTATGTTTATGTTGATCATAGTAAGGCATATGCCGTTTAACATGATGCAGCTTGTAAGCACCGTGACTATCTTGATTTTGTTTGTACTCTTGTTTGACATTATGACGGACATACACAGGTACGTAATGCACAGGGGCGTATTGAAGGAATTTGCGCTCAGCGTTGTTCAAATGGGGCTGTGCTGCGGTGTAGTCCTCTTGTATATGACATATATTTTAAAGCGTCCTGTGATTACAGAGCTTGCGTGGCTGTTTTACATATCAAGCGCGGGTGTTGACTATATCGCAAAGGTCATATACAAGGAGCTTGTAAAAAAAGGTCTGAGCGTGTATACCAGTAAGCGCCGGATGATTTTGATAGGACTTGATGAGAACATTATTGATTTTGTGCGCAGTGTTGAAAAGTATTCATTCGGACAAATAGAGATTGCTGGTGTTGTTGTTATCGACAGTGAGAAATTCAAGGTCGGGGATACGATCATGGGTTATCCGTTCCTTGCCAAGATTAACGATTTGCCGGACTATCTTTTAAAACAGTGGATAGACGAGGTGTTTATGAATTTGCCGAGCAGAAAAGCGCCGCGTGATGTAATATCAAAGCTTACGGAAATGGGCATAACAACTCACCGTGCAATAGATTTCAGTATTGATAAGGATAACAATAAGATGGTTGAGACCTTTGCGGGCTATACCTGTCTTACGGAGAGTGTAAGGATAATGCAGTCAACGCATTTCCTTGCAAAGCGTATCATGGATATAATCGGAGGTCTGGTAGGCTCTGTTATAACAATAGTACTTACAGTACTTATAGGTCCCCTCATATTCATTACCGATCCCGGGCCGATATTCTTTACACAGCCCCGTATAGGTAAGGGCGGCAGAGTATTCAAAATGGTCAAGTTCAGGTCGATGTATAAGGATGCGGAGGCAAGAAAAGCGGAGCTTATGAAGCATAATACCGTATCTGACGGAATGATGTTCAAAATGGATAACGATCCGAGGATCCTCGGCAGCGGACCTGACGGAACAAGAAAGGGAATAGGCTGGTTTATCCGTAAGTTTTCCATTGACGAGTTCCCGCAGTTTTTCCAGGTGTTAAAGGGCGATATGTCGCTTGTGGGAACAAGACCGCCCACACTTGACGAGTGGGAAAAATACGGTTCCTCGCACAGAGCGAGAATGGCTATACGTCCGGGTATCACAGGTATGTGGCAGACCAGCGGCAGAAGCGATATAACCGACTTTGAGGAGGTTATAGCTCTCGATATGGAATACATACATAAAATGGATGTTTGGTTTGATATAAAGCTTATTTTGAAGACTGTAAGGGATCAGTTCAAGGGCAGCGGCGCAAAGTAACCCGGCTTCGATAAAATGCACAGACCGCATAAAGCATAAAAATATGAGATAGTCTTAATGTAAAAATTCGCCTGTGTGGGCGAATTTTTATGTTTAAATGCTTTATGCTACGAACAAACTTCGCCGCTCGACGTACCGTTGTACGCCTTCGGGTAACCGCGCAAAGCCTCCAATGTCGGCTTTGCGCGCTCAGTTTGTCCGTTCTGCACTATTTTCTCTTTGCCCGGGGGCTTTGAGAAAATGCACAGACCGCATAAAGCGAAAAAATCGAAAATCAAATCAATGTAAACAAGCAACACAAAAACGGCAGGCTTTTTGAAAAAGCTTGCCGTTTTTTGTGTGTATTTTTATTATCAGAATAAGCCCATTCCGCCGTATGCAACGACTATTGATGCAAATACGATGGAAACCATTGACAAGAGCTTTATAAGGATATTTACCGACGGGCCGGAGGTATCCTTGAACGGATCGCCGACCGTATCGCCTACAACCGCAGCCTTATGGTTTTCGCTGCCCTTGCCGTTATAGTGTCCCGCTTCGATAAATTTCTTTGCGTTATCCCATGCGCCGCCGGAGTTTGCCATCATTATAGCAAGCACAAAGCCCGATACGAGCGCATCTGCAAGCATGCCCACAACGCCGTTAAAGCCAAGCACAAGCCCGACAATGATGGGTGAGATTATACCCAAAGCCGCAGGGAGGATCATTTCCTTTAACGACGATTTTGTGCATATATCTACGCAGGTTTCGTAATCAGCCTCGGCATTGCCCTCCATAAGTCCTTTTATTTCCTTGAACTGACGTCTTACCTCAATAACTATCTTTTGCGCCGCACGGCCTACAGCCTTCATTGTAAGAGCGCTGAACAAGAACGGCAGCATTGCGCCGACGAACAGACCTATAAGGACTGCGGGGTTTGTAATATCAAGCTTAAGCTCGCCGCCCAGATTTTCTATTTTGTCTGTATAAGATACGATAAGAGCAAGCGCCGTCAAAGCCGCAGAGCCTATTGCAAAGCCCTTGCCTGTAGCGGCTGTCGTGTTACCCAGGGAATCAAGAGCGTCCGTTCTGTTTCTTACCTCGCCCGGTAAGCCCGACATTTCCGCAATACCGCCCGCATTGTCGGCAACGGGGCCGTATGCGTCGGTTGCAAGCGTGATACCCAAGGTCGCAAGCATACCTACAGCCGATAAGCCTACGCCGTAAAGACCGCTTGCAAAGTCGGATGCGCCGCCTGCGGTAAAGAACGAAATGATGACCGATATGCCTATTATGATAACGGGGATAGCCGTTGACTGCATACCCAAGGCTATACCGTCTATGATAATGGTCGCGGCGCCCGTTTCTGACGAGCCTGCCAGCTTTTGAGTCGGCTTATACGAATCCGAGGTATAATATTCGGTAAAGAAGCCTATTAAAACACCTGCCAAAAGTCCCGATATAACCGCCCAGAACACGTTTGAATTTTCCGGTAACAGTGTGAATATCAAAACGGCTGCGCCGATAGCCGAAAGAATGGCACTTGCGTATGTGCCCCGTCTTAACGAGCCCAAAAGCGCCTTTTGGTCTGCGCCCTCTTTTGTGCTTACAAAGAATGTACCTACGATGGAGGCAATGATGCCTATAGCCGCAATGAGCATGGGAACAAGTACGCCGTTAAAGCCGAGTCCCGCCGCAGTTGCAAGTGCGCCGCACGAAATTATCGAGCCTACATACGACTCGTAAAGGTCTGCGCCCATACCCGCAACGTCGCCTACGTTATCGCCTACGTTATCGGCGATACATGCGGGGTTTCTCGGATCGTCTTCCGGGATGCCTGCCTCTACCTTACCAACAAGGTCTGCGCCCACGTCGGCAGCTTTTGTAAATATACCGCCGCCCACTCTTGCAAAGAGCGCCATTGAAGACGCGCCCATACCGAAGGTGAGCATTGCGGACATAATATCGTCAACGCCGAGCTTGAATACATATTTTAAAAGAATAAACCATGCGCTTACGTCAAACAGTCCCAGACCTACGACCGTAAGTCCCATAACGGAGCCTGACGCAAATGCGATCTTTAACCCCTTGTTAAGTCCGTCTCTTGCGCCGTTGGCGGTACGGGTATTTGCATAGGTCGCTATCTTCATTCCGATAAATCCGGAAAGTCCCGAGAAAAATCCGCCGGTAAGGAATGCGAAAGGAACAAACTTTGTCAAAAAGCCCGTAAATGAAAGGATAAGCAATATCACAAACATTACTGCAAAGAATATTCCTACGGTTTTGTACTGTCTTTTAAGGTACGCCATAGCGCCCTTCCTGATTTTTGCGCCGATCTCTGCCATTTTTTCGGTGCCTTCGGGCTTTTTCTTTACCGATACAAACTGGTATACCGAGAAAATAAGCGCGATCAAAGCACAGGCAAACACTATAAACGGAGCAATTTCAATAAAATTAGTCATATAATTTTCCCTCCTTATTGCTACGATACACATTGTAGCATATTTTTTTATTGCTGTAAACCCACTTTTTGCTAATTGTGCGTTAAATTTTTATTACTTTGCCCGTTTTAAAAGGATAAATCCGGCGTTAACAAAAAAATTTCTTTACAAGTCGCACTAAATTCTATATAATTATTCTGATAAGCAAAAAAGGAGACAGCGGTAATGGAATTTTCGTTTAAGAATAAATACGTACCCGTACCGTCGGAATTTATCGAACGGTATATGATATTGGCAAGCAGTATTTTTGTAAAGGTATATTTGTATACGGTATTTCTTGCCGCAAGCGGAGCAAACGCCGATCAGTCCGAAATCTCAAAAAAACTTGATATTCCCGAGGGCGATATAAAAAATGCGCTTGAATACTGGAGGGATATGGGGCTTCTGGAAATTGACGATACGAATATAACGGTCTGTGACGCGCCAAGGAGCGGCGGCAGAGGCTTTATAAGACCATCCGCAGGGCAGGTGGCGCAGACCATGAGCGAAAGCGAGGAATTAAAGGAGCTTTGCTTTGTGGCGCAGTCTCTGCTCGGCAAAACGCTCAGCGCAAAGGAAATGGAAACGCTTTATTGGATATACGACAGGCTCGGAATGAGCGTGCCCGTTATATCCATGATCCTTGAATATTGCGCGGATAAGGATAAACGCTCTATGGCGTATGTTGAAAAGGTAGCGGTATCGTGGAGTGAGCAGGGGATAAGCTCCATTGAGGAGGCGCAGGCATATATAGACAGAGAAAAGAACAGGCATGGGCTTGAATATTCGCTCAGAAAGCTGTTCGGCATAAATTCACGTCCGTTATCGGCGGGCGAAACGGAGTTTATCAACAAATGGAGCGACAGCTACAAAATGGACGAGTCCATGATAGCGCTTGCATACGAATACTGCATATTGCAGACAAATAAGCTTTCGTTTCCGTATATGGATTCGATACTTGAAAACTGGTACAAAAGGGGTATCCGTACCATTGAGGAGGCACAGGCAGAGCATAACAGCTATAAAAACAGAAAAAATGCGCCGCAAAGGACGGAAAAGCCGCATTCCTCGCTTGAAAGCTTTATGCATAATAAATTCGACGAATAAATAAATACGGGAGGCGCACCCTCCCGTATTTATTTGCATATATCTATCATACCCTTATCGAGCATATTTATGATCTCCGCAACGGCGCTGTTATTATTATCGTTTACAGTTATGTAATCGGCGTATTTTTTTACGCAGTCGGCGGCATTTTTTACCGCTGCACCGAAATCCGCATTCTTTACAAGCGTGATATCGTTTTCGTTATCGCCCATACCGACAGTGAATTTTGCGCCTGTAATATCCTTTAGCTTAAAAATAGCGGCGCCCTTTGACGCGCCTTTGGGCAAAACCTCATAATACCAAGGACTTGACTGGATAAATTCATAATCCGAAAAAAACTCCGTTTTTGAAAGCTCTTCCTTAAATTCAGCCATCATATCCGCTTCAACCATAAATATCAGCTTCATAAACGGCTCTTTTACGTCGTGATAATCGCAGTAGTTGTCGGGGAATTTCTCCATTGCCTTGTGCGCCTCCACGATGCGGTTTACCTTGTTGAAATAAACCGCCTTTTGCGTGCTTGTTTCGATCCCCGCATACGGCAGGTATTTATCGACGTACTCCGTGACGCGGATCGCGCCGTTATCAAGCTGATCGAGCCATAAAAATTCTTCTTTTTCCAAATCGTATACGGCGGCGCCGTTATAGCATATCATGGGCGTATTGGGCTCGATACGGGTGCGTATCGACCTGATGCCTCTCGGA
Organism: uncultured Ruminococcus sp.; assembly: GCA_902783115.1. Lineage (GTDB taxonomy): Bacteria > Bacillota > Clostridia > UBA1381 > UBA1381 > 12844. Next base: position 6,488 of record CACZPW010000250.1, read on the forward strand.
ACACGCCCCGTAGCATAGGTGTAGAGTCCGCCGTTATCCATAAAATATTTCAGTGCCGCCGTATCCGCATCCGATACCCGCTTATCGGTCGTAAGCAGGGTATCGTCAAGGTCGGTGCAAAGAAGTATACCGTCAAATTTTCCCATATCATATCCTCCGTAAAATCAGTGTATCATAATTTCCGGTAATTGTCATTGCCCGTTTTTAACAATAATACGGAGATGTCTTCAAAAAAATATAACAAAAATATATAAAAATATTGTAAAACAGGCAAAAATGTAGTATAATACAATGATACCGCAGCACTGAGACAGGAGGAGAATACAATATGAATATAACGGACAGACTGATTATATCTTCGTGCTCTCCGACTATTTTCAAGCGGGGCACCGAATATTTCAAAGAGGGCAGAGTCCATTTAAGGAAGCGTGAGGAAAACCGCATAACGGCGGTCGTTGACGATGAAAGCATATTCAGCGTAGAGGTGGGCTTTAACGAAAACGGCGTAAAGAGCTGCTTTTGCACCTGCCCGTATTATCAGACCATGCACACGCCCTGCAAGCACATCATAGCGGCGCTTTGTCAGAGGCAGGCGGAGCTTTTGGAGGGCGGCAGCTTCGAGGACGAAAACGACAGGATAGCAAGCAGCCTTTGTTCAAGCTTTGCAACGGGCGATTTCCCCAAGGAACGGCTTAATATCAGATTTATTCTCTATATCAACAAGCTTGCGGGAAATGCGGTAGAGTACGGAATGTCGTTTGAGCTTGACGGGGTAGACGGTCAGCTTGACGGGATAGAGAATTTCCTGGAATGCTACAGCAAGGGCAGGGTATTCAAAATAGATAAAAACACAAGCTATACACCGGGCGTTACGGAGTTTGGCGAGGCACAAAGCGCGGTGATATCCATTCTTGCGGAATCGTATTTAAACCGTGCCGCAAGCTCCCCCGCCTATGTAAAGGCGATATACAGAACGCCGTTCAGCTCAAATACGGCGGAGCGGCTGTTCCCGCATCTGTGCCGCTGTGACTTTACCGTGATACTTGACGGTATGCGTCTTACGGGCATCAGGATCGTTGAGGAAAACCCCGATATTTTAATAGATATAAGCGCAACGGACGAAGATATCATGCTTGCGGTAAGCGACAGGGGCACCGCACTTTGCGAGAGCGGCGAGTGGTTTATGTACGAAAATGCCGTCTATCACACCGATAAGGCTTGGCAAAGCTGTTTTATGCCAATATATCGCGCGCTTGCCGGCGATAACAGACTGCAGATAACCTTCAAGGGCAATAACCGGCTGCTGTTTGCAAAGCATATCCTGCCCAAGATCGAGGGTATGCGCGGCGTTGTAATGCAAGGTCTTGACGAGCTTATCGTAGATACGGAGCCCAAATTTACGGTGTATTTTGACGCATTCAAAAAAAGCATATCGGCGGTGGTCGTGGTAAAATACGGCTCCGTTTCCATTCGCCTTCCCGACAGTAGCGGGTCTGAAAAAAAGGTCATCGTAAGGGATTACGAGAGGGAAAATAAGGTTCTGGAGTGCTTCAGGGCGTTTTCGCTTTCGGGATCGACCTTCACGCTTGAACTTGACAGGGATATTTATTACTTTATAAAAAACCGTCTTGCCGCGCTGTCGGGGCTTTCGGAAATAAGAAGCTCGGAGAGCTTCTTGCGGCTTATGGATACGCAGGATATAACCGTATCCGCAGGCGTAAACTACAATAAGACGCTGAATTTGCTTGAAGCGGATTTTGAAAGCAATTTAAGCACGGAGCAAATACAGCGGATTTTGGAGGCAATACGGTTTAAAAAGCCGTTTTACAGATTCGATGACGGGCGTTTTCTTGACTTTGAAGACGATTCAAAGGCGGGAGTTTTTTCGCTGCTTTCATACCTTGACTTTAATGAGGACGATATAAGAAACGGGAAAAAGGATATCGACAAATACTATACCCTGTATTTAAGCGGCGATAAGAACGTTGTTCAGGGCGAGGGCTTTAAGGAATATATTGAGGAGATAAAAAACCTCAAGCCAATAATTCCCGAAGGTCTTGAAAACGTATTAAGAGGCTATCAGAAGACCGGACTTTTATGGTTAAAGCAGCTTTCCTCATTGGGCTTTGGCGGAATACTTGCCGATGATATGGGCTTGGGAAAAACCCTGCAGGTGCTTGCATATATTCACGGCGAAAGACCGAAAACCCCGACGCTTATCGTTGCGCCAAGCTCGCTTGTATATAATTGGCAAAACGAAATAAAGCGGTTCATACCCGACGCAAGCTCCGTAATAATCGACGGACAGCGTGAGGACAGGAACAGACTTCTTGAAACTATATCGGATTATGAATTTGTGATAACCTCATATCCGCTTTTAAGGCGTGATATTTCAAAATATTCGGAGTTTAAGTTTGACTATTTCTTTATCGACGAGGCGCAGAGCATAAAAAATGCAAGGACGATGAGCGCAAATGCAGTAAAGCGGATAAATGCCGGGCGGCGGTTTGCCATTACGGGAACGCCTGTGGAAAATTCCCTTGCGGAGCTTTGGTCGATATTCGATTTTATAATGCCCGGCTATTTAAAAACTCTTGGCGAATTCAGGGACAGATTCGAGATACCCATATCCCGTGATGGGGACAGGGCTGCCGCAAACGAGCTTAAAGCCAAAATAAAGCCGTTTATAATGCGGAGAATGAAGTCCGAGGTGTTGACGGAGCTTCCCGAAAAGATAGAAAACACGATATATGCCGAGCTTTGCGAGCATCAGAAACGTATGTACAGCGCATTTTTGGAGGTTGCAAGGGACGAGGCGCTGTCATTGATTTCGGCGGGCGGACAGAGCAGA
>CACZPW010000251.1 GCA_902783115.1 uncultured Ruminococcus sp.
AAAATCAAAAGCGTAAAAATAACAAAAATGAAAATAACCTTGTTTTTCATGGCATTATGCAATCCTTTTTCATATTTACGTAAATTTTAACATAATAATCATAGGGTTTCAATACAAAAATCATCAAATCAGTTAAATTTGCATAAATTTGTGATTGATTTTTGGCATATTTTATGATAAAATATCTAAAACTTGTACACAAAGGGGTGTAGCGCAATGAGAAACGACGTGCCGGCTGAACAACATACGGTATCGGACGACAGACTCAGGCCGCAATTCGGGCCGATGAGCATGTGGGCGTATTCGATTGGAACAAGCATCGGCTGGGGCTCGCTGGTTGTTACCTGTAATACATACCTTGCTCAGGCAGGCATTTTGGGCACTGTTTTCGGACTTATTATAGGTATGCTTGTTACGTTTGTAATAACGCATAATTTACAATATATGATCTGCCGCAATCAGGACGCGGGCGGTATATACAAATTTGCGCAGAAGGTTTGCAGTCATGATTTCGGTTTCCTTGCCGCATGGTTTTTGCTGATCACATACATGTCGGTTTTATGGGCGAATATTACCTCCGTTCCGCTGTTTGCAAGGTATTTTCTCGGTGATATTTTCCGTTTCGGCTTCCATTACCGCATTTTCGGATATGAGGTATTTTTTGGCGAATCGCTTTTGTCGATCGCGGCGATAGTCCTTGCGGGACTGATGTGCGCAAGACTCCGTAAGCCAATAAGCGCAATTATGACGGCGGCGGCGCTTACCTTTGTTGCGGGCTTTATATTCTGTACGCTGTGGGCGGCGTTTAATCACTCAAAGACGGGCTTTGTTTTCGATCCGCTGTTTGTTCCGGATATGACGTCGATTTCGCAGATAGCAAGAATTGCGGTCATTTCGCCCTGGGCGTTTATAGGCTTTGAAAATATAACGCATTTTTCGGAGGAATATACGTTTAAAGTAACACGTGTACGCAGAATACTGTATGTTTCGGTATTTATGAGTACATTGGTGTATATATTTGTGACCCTGCTTTCGGTCACGGCGTATCCGCCCGAATATTCAAACTGGCTTGAATATATCAGGGATATGGGAAATCTTGCGGGATTTAAGGCGGTTCCCGCATTCTATGCGATAGATTACTATCTGGGAAGTACGGGCGTTGTTATTCTGATGCTTGCGCTTTTCGGCGCGATAATTACAAGCCTTATCGGAAACACCATGGCGCTGAGCCGTCTTCTGTTTGCCGCAGGGCGCGGCGGTGACGCTCCCGCGTGGCTTAAAGGCCGGAATGCTCAGGGAAATCCGTCAAATGCCGTATATGCGATCGTTATAATATCGGCATTTATCCCGTTTATCGGAAGGACGGCTATAGGCTGGATCGTTGATATCACCACCCTGGGTGCGATAATCATATACGGGCTTGCCTCCTATTCGGTTTTTATTGACGCTAAAAATAACAGTATGCGGCTTGAAAAAACGACGGGTATCACAGGTCTTGTGATCATGCTTGTATTCGGAGTTATGCTGTTGCTGCCGCATTTGTTTAAGTTCAATTCCATGGCGATCGAATCGTATGTTCTGTTCGATTTATGGGCGATCCTGGGGCTTTTGTATTTCAGAAAGCTGATTTCAGATGATACTGCCTGCAGGTACGGACATTCGTTTTTCGTGTGGTTCATATTGCTGATACTGGTGCTGTTTGCGTCCATGATGTGGGTAAGCGAGGCAACGCAGGGCTTCACAAACGGAATCATGAACGAAATGTACAGCTATTTCCGGGGTACGCATACGGTTGAAGACGGTATGCAGTATGTGGCGGAGCAAAGTCATAAGATCCATGATATGAATGCACTGTTTACGGTGGCGTCGTTTGCGGTATTCATTGTTTTCACTCTTATTATTGTAAGCAATTTCAAGCTTATGAGAAAAAGAGAGGCGGAGCATCTTGAAAAGCTCACCGCTGCAGAGCAAAGAGCAACTACCGACCAGCTTACAGGCACGAAAAACCGTCACGCATACTACTTAAAGGAAGAGGAGATAAACAAAAAGATCTATGAAGGCGGTATAAATGAGTTTGCGCTCGTTGTATGCGATGTAAACGGCTTAAAGCTTATAAACGACCAAAAAGGCCACGATATGGGCGATAGGTGTATCTGTACGTGCTGTAATTTAATAAAAGAGGTATTTAAAAACAGCGCCGTTTACAGGATCGGCGGCGACGAATTTGCGGTGATCCTCGAAGGCGAGGACTATATAAACAGATACGGCTTGATCGATAAGCTCAACGGCAAGAAGGCGCTTGTAGAGGAGACAACGCCAGCCTCCGTTGCGGCGGGCTTATCGGAATTCAAAAAGGGCGAGGACGCTTCACTCCTTGAAGTCTTTACCCGCGCAGACGGTATGATGTATAGGACAAAGGCGGATATGAAACAGTAAAATACGGCTATTGATAAAAGTATGATTATTTATAAAAAATCGGCAATGCCTTACGGGCTTGCCGATTTTTTGGTAATAGAATATATTTTAAGATACTCTGTCAGCGGATTTTGATATATCGCTGATTTTTGCTTCTCGGCTTGTCGGGAAGTGTCATTTTCACAAGATTTAATCTGATAGCCGGGTGCATATAATTTTTCCGGAAGGTTTCTTTTGATTTTATACCAAGCTTTGCCATAAGCGAATTCAAGGTATACGGCGTGTTGTATTCCATAGCGTCAAGAAGCTTTTTCAAATATTCGGAAAGATTTTCGGATTCATATATCTGTACCGCAAAGTCATCAAGGATACTGTCGGTTTTTTCAAGCATAAAGAGGATAAAAGCGTCCGAATTCCCGGCTGTATGACATTTTGCGATCGCAGTATAGTATTCGTCCTGAAATTTCTCGATCTGACTTTCGATCGGGACATAAGCGAAAACCGGATTCCACTTTGCCAAAAGCGCGGAATGCCACAGCCGTGCCATTCTGCCGTTGCCGTCGGAAAACGGATGAATAAATACAAATTCGTAATGAAATACGCTTGACAGAATAAGCGGGTGGACTTTATCCTTTGCAATTTTGAGCCAATCAAACAAGTCGCTTACCAAAGACGGAACAATATCTGCGGGCGGAGCCATAAAAATACACTTATTTCCGCTGAAAACACCCTCTTCACCACTGCGGAATACGCCCGCCTCTTCAACAAGATATTTTGTCATTATCCCATGAACTTCCAATAATTCATCAATGCTGTACGGATTTATATCTGCGAGTTTTTCGTATGCGGCGTAGGCATTTTTTACTTCCTGTATTTCTTTTTGCTTTCCGAGAACGAGCTTGCCGCCGATCACATCGCGCACCTGTCCGAGCGAAAGGGAATTTGCCTCTATTTTCAACGAGGAATGAATAGACCTTATTCTGTTGTTTTTCCTCAAATGCGGTCTTGCTTCAATATTATAGGAAACGCTGAGTTTTCCGAGCTTTTCCGATATTGACGACACCAATATCAGCATTTCGTTTGAAATATGAAACGGAGGAACATATTTTTCCATTTGCTCACCTCATCATACTTATTATCATGCTTATTATCTTGTATTATACCTCTTATTTGATAAAATAAAATCGCATTAAGCGATTTTGTACTTATTCCTTTTTCACTATTACGTATTACTAAAAAACCGGCAAGATTTTTTAGGGAATAGTGAATAGGGAATAATTGATAAGTAAAAATCGACAAGAATCTTGCGAACCTTGTCGATTTTTGGTGCCGGTGGTGGGACTTGAACCCACACGAGTTTAACCTCAACGGATTTTGAGTCCGTCGCGTCTGCCAATTCCACCACACCGACATTCTATTTACATCGGTTTATATATTACCATAAACAGAGGTAAAAGTCAAGCAAAAAGAATTACATATTATCAAATAAAATATCAAATAAAATAATAATAAAAATATTGCCATATAACACAAAATATAGTATAATGAACGTGTATGTATACAATCGGGTGTAATAAGAACAGGTGAAATGATGCAAAAAGACAAGTTAAATATTCTGCTTGCGACGATGCAGCTTGACATCGGCGGAGCGGAAACACATATAGTTGAGCTTGCAAAGGAGCTTAAAAGGCGCGGTCATGAGGTAATAGTTGCCTCAAACGGCGGCGTGTATGTCCGTGAGCTTAAAGAGGACGGTATCCGTCATTACAAGGTGCCGCTGCAGAACAAAAATCCGATAAACGTAATAAAGGGCGTTAAGGAGTTAAAGCGCATAATAAAGGACGAAAAAATAGATATCGTCCATTCGCACGCAAGGATCCCTTCGTTTATTCTTGGAAAATTACACAAAATCATGGGATTTCCGTTTGTCACGACCGCACACTGGGTATTCAACACCGGCTACGGCTTGAAATATATAACAAACTGGGGCGAAAAAACCGTTGCGGTATCAGAGGATATAAAAAAGTATCTTATGGACAACTACAAGGTGCCCGAAAGCAATATCCGTGTTACGATAAACGGAATTGACACGGAAAAATTTTCCCGTGATACGGACTGTGACGATATAAAGAGTGAGCTTAAAATATCGGATAACGATACGGTCATAACCTACATTTCACGAATGGACGAATCAAGGTCATTGGCGGCAAAGCAGCTCATAAAGGGTGTTGAGCGGCTGGATCGTGACATCGAAAATTTAAAGGTCGTGATCGTGGGCGGCGGCGATGATCTTGAAAATGTCCGCACTATGGCGGATAGGGTAAACAAGAGCATCGGGAGAGAGGTAATAATCCTTACCGGCGCAAGAACGGATATAAACAGACTTATTGCACCGTGCCGGCTTTTTATCGGCGTGAGCCGTTCCGCACTTGAGGCGATGGCGTGCGAAAAGCCTGTGATAATCGCAGGCAACGAGGGCTATATCGGTTTATTTGACGAGGACAAATTGCAGGTCGGGATAGACACAAATTTCTGCTGCAGAGGCTGTGAGCAGTCGGATACGGAGCTTATAGTAAGCGATGTTCTCAAATTCTTTGCCATGAGCGATGAGGATAAGGAAAGGCTCGGCAAATACGGCAGAGAGCTTGTAAAAAGAGAATATTCCGTAGCAAGAATGGCGGACGATACCTTAAAGGTCTATGACTGGGCACTCAGTAAGAACAGGGAGATACTCGTATCGGGCTATTACGGCTTCCATAACAGCGGTGATGACGCACTCCTGGCGGCGATAATAGCCAACATAAAAAGGTATAAGGAAAGCCCGAATCTTGTGGTGCTTTCGGCAAGTCCGTCGGAGACGTTTAAAAACTACGGTGTAACGGCGATCAACCGCTTTAATGTTTTTAGCATACTATCGCACATGAAGAATGCCGAAATGCTCATAAGCGGCGGCGGAACGCTTATCCAGAACAGGACAAGCACAAAATCGCTTTGGTATTACCTGCTGATAATACAGTGTGCCATAAAAAACGGCCTCAAAGTTATGCTTTATGCAAACGGTATAGGGCCGCTAAGCGGCGATAAAAATATAGAGATGACCTCCAAGGTCTTAAACAAGGTCGATCTTATCACGTTAAGGGACGAAAGCTCGTATGATGTGCTTAAGGAAATAGGCGTAACAAAGCCCAAGATTCTTGTAACTGCCGATCCCGCACTCACTTTGGGAGCGCCGGACAGAGAAAGAGGCAGGGAGCTTTTAAGAGATGCGGGCGTGCCCGTCGGCAAGCCGATACTGGGCGTGTCGGTAAGGCGCTGGAGCCTCAATTCGCCGGATTTTGAGGATATCGTTGCGCGCGCCTGCGATTATGCGGCGGACAAGTACGGATATTATCCCGTTTTTGTTCCCATGCAGCCAAGCAGGGACAGGGCGATATCGCAGAATATCATTTCAAGAATGAAAAACGGCGCAGCCCTGATCAATGCAAGTCTGAGCGTAGCGGATATGCTGTCGGTAGTAGGGTGTACGGATATGTGTATAGGAATGAGACTTCACATGCTAATCTACGCGGTAATTGCGGGGATCCCGCTTATAGGTCTTGTATACGATCCCAAAATCAGCAGCTTTATGGATTATACGCACCAGACGCAAAAGATCGATGTAGATACGCTGCGGCGCAAGGATCTTATTATGATGATAGACGACTGTCATACAAATTATGAAAGTCTGCAAAAGGAAATCAATGACCGCTACAGCGAGCTTCGCCAAATGGCGGAAACAAATGGCAAGCTGGCGGCAGAGCTTTATGAGAATGGAAGTGTTACGGTTTGAACGGGGAAAATACGGCGGGTAAAAAAATGCTTCTGACGGCTGTGTTTATGGCGGGAGCCACGCTTCTGTCAAAGGTGCTGGGACTTATACGCAACTCGCTGATCGCGGCATATTTCGGTACATCAATGGCGGCGGACGCATTTATGACCGCACAGAAGCTGCCGACAACTCTATTTGATATCGTAATAGGCGGAGTTATAAGCGCATCGTTTATTCCCGTGTTTACGGAGCTTTTAAACACCAAAAAGCGTGAGGAGGCAATAGAGTTTGCAAATAAATTTGTGACGCTCATTTTTGTCATAACCTCAGCTATTGCGCTGTTGGGCATAGTGTGTGCAAGTCCGCTCATTACCTTTATGGCGCCCGAATATGACGCTGTGCGCCATAATCTGGCGGTACAGCTTACGTCTATAATGTTCCCGATGATAATATTTACGGGCTTTGCGTTTTCGTTTGTAGGAATACTGCAATCCTTCGGCGAATATAACATACCCGCAATAATAAGTCTGGTCTCAAATATTGCGATCATCATATATTTTGTACTGTTCGGGAAGCGGTTCGGAGTTGTTGGGCTGTCGGTAACGATGCTTATCGCATGGAGCTTGCAGGCTGCGGTGCAAATACCGTCGTTAAGGAAATTCGACTACAGGTACAAGCCGAATTTCAGGTTTAAGGACTCAAATATAAAAGCCGTTATGCTCCTTGCGGGGCCAATGCTTATATCCACCTGGGTACAGCCTCTTTACACCATAGTAAATTCAAGGCTTGCCTCCTCCGTTGAGGGTGCGTATTCGGCGCTTGAATATGCAAATCAGCTATACCTTATCGCAACGGGTGTGGTATCGTTTGTGGTGACAAATCTGGTATTCCCAAAGCTTTCGCACGCAAACGCAAAGGCGGATAAAAGCGAGGCGATAGCGCTTGTAAACACATCGTTAAAGGCGATGATGATAGTCATATTCCCGCTTATGGCGGGTATGATGATACTATCGACGCCTATTACAAGCATCATTTACGAACACGGT
>CACZPW010000252.1 GCA_902783115.1 uncultured Ruminococcus sp.
ACGGCACGTTGACCGTTCCCTACAAAACCGCACATTTGTACAGGCTGTAGGGGCGGATATTATCCGCCCGCTGTTTACGGCACGGAAAAGGCAAATACGGGAAGATAATATCTTCCCCTACAAAACCGCACATTTACACCGTAGGGAACAACCCATGTGTTGTTCCGCATATACGGTAAACATCCACCAAAGAGGTATTTGTATTATGTATAAAAAAATCACTATTGAAGAGGCGGAACAAATCCTTAAAAGCGATCTGTCCGGCGATCAAAAGCTATACGAACGTGCCGATAGGGTACGGCGCGAGGTATACGGCGATGCGGTATATATAAGAGGTCTGATAGAATTTACAAACTACTGCAAAAACGACTGCTACTATTGCGGTATAAGGAAAAGCAACTCATGCGCGACGCGCTACAGGCTCAGCGAAAACGATATATTTGAATGTGCAAAGGAGGGCTATTCCCTTGGCTTTCGCACCTTTGTCCTGCAGGGCGGCGAGGACGTGTACTTTACCGATAAAATACTTTGCGGCATAGTATCGGGGCTGAAGGAGCGTTTCCCCGACTGTGCGGTGACACTGTCGGTGGGCGAGAGAAGCAGGGAAAGCTACAAGGCTTTACATGACGCAGGTGCGGACAGGTATCTTTTAAGGCACGAAACAGCCGATAAGGAGCATTATAACAAGCTGCACCCCGATATTATGAGTCTCGATAACCGCAAGCGCTGCCTGTTTGACCTGAAGGAAATAGGCTATCAGGTGGGCTCCGGATTTATGGTAGGATCCCCGTATCAGACAACGGATAATATCATATCCGACCTGAAATTCCTCTCGGAGCTTGAACCTGATATGATAGGGATAGGTCCGTATATCGTGCATGATAAGACGCCGTTTAAGGATTTTAAAAGCGGAACGCTTTTAATGACGCTGCGGCTTGTTTCGATACTGCGTCTGATGTTCCCGTATGCGCTTATCCCGTCTACAACGGCGCTTGGCACGATCCACCCCGAGGGCAGGGAGCTTGGCTTAAAGGCGGGCGCAAACGTGGTAATGCCGAATTTGTCGCCTGTGGGCGTAAGAGGCTTATACGATCTGTACAAGGATAAAATATGTACGGGCGAGGAGGCGGCGCAGTGCAAGAGCTGTCTTCAAATGCGTGTAAAGAGGGCAGGCTACACGATCGTAACGGATATAGGAAATGTAAAGAGGGAGAAGTCTGAATAAATTAAGGCTTGTAAGAGGTAAGAGGTAATAGGTAATAGGTAATAGGTAAGGTACAAAATGCCGCGGCATTTTGAATTATTCATATTGTTTTGTGCCTCGAGAAGGAATGATTATAAAAATGAAGCTTGATATCAAAAACCCGCCCATGGGCTGGAACAGCTGGGATTGCTACGGCGCAAGCGTAACCGAGGACGAGGTGCGCAAAAATGCCCTGTATATGTCAAAATATCTTAAAAAATACGGCTGGGAATATATAGTTGTCGATATACAGTGGTACGAGCCTACGGCGGACGGTGCCGATTATCATGACGGCGCAGAGCTTGTTATGGACGGATATTCGCGGCTTATGCCGGCTAAAAACCGCTTCCCCTCAGCAAAGGACGGCAGGGGTTTTACGGCACTTGCGGAGTATGTACACAGCTTAGGACTTAAATTCGGTATACATATCCTAAGAGGCATACCAAAGCAGGCAATAAGGGAGAATACAAAAATTTTCGGTACGGATATCCGTGCCGCGCAAATAGCGGAGCTCGGCAGCGTATGCGATTGGAATACGGATATGTGCGGCGTGGATATGTCAAGGTGCGGCGCGCAGGAATATTACGATTCGATAATCTCAATGTATGCGGAGTGGGGCGTTGATTTTATAAAAGTCGATGACATATCAAGACCGTATCATAAGGCTGAAATTGAGGCAATAAGCAAAGCTATAGAAAAAACGGGCAGAGATATTGTTTTGTCCCTGTCGCCGGGCGAGGCGCCCGTACCGGAGGCGGAGCATCTTATAAAAAATGCGAATATGTGGCGCATGACCGATGATTTCTGGGACGGCTGGGAGCAGCTTAAAAGGATGTTTGACTATTGCAGAGCATGGTTTCCGTATACGGGTGGGGGAAGCTTCCCCGACTGCGATATGCTGCCGCTTGGCAGGATAGGTATACGCTCGCATGGCGGCGACAGAATGACAAGATTTACCCGGGACGAGCAAAGGCTTTTGATGAGCCTGTGGGCGGTGTTTAAATCACCCCTGTTTTTCGGCGGCGATATGACGTATAATGATGAATTTACGCTGTCGCTTATGACGAATGAGGATATCATACGGATAAATCAGACCTCCTTTGCGGGCAGGGAGGTGTACAGAAAAGGCGGCGAGATAGTCTGGACGGCAAACGGAACCGGTGAAAAATATCTTGCGGTTTTCAATACCGGCGACGAAGAGATATCCTCGCTCTTTGATTTGCGTTATATCTGTGCGGAAAACGCGCTAAGCATACGGGAGGTATGGACGAACACCGAAGCCGCTTTTTCCGACAGCACTATGATACATTCCAGGGTATTGCCTCACGGCGTATGCCTGTACATAATAGGAGAATAGATTAAAAAAAGTCAAATAAACAAGAACTTTTTTAACAATTTTTACATATTTGATAGTTTTGGTAATTTTTTTGTTGCACTATTTTGTATAATATGATACAATACAAACCTTTGACATTTTTTGCCGCCTGTGATACAATATAAAATACGAGAGGAGTATTCTTGTATAAATTTTCAGGAGGAGGTAAGGTATGTACAAAGTCGGAGCAGAAGTAGTGCATCCTATGCATGGTGCGGCAACAGTGGAAGAAATCAAAGAGATAAACATCGTAGGACAGAAACGTCAGTACTATGCCTTGAAATTTACTCTTGGAAATATGACAACCAATATCCCTGTCGAGAATGCCGACACAATAGGAATACGGGGCGTTATCGACAAGGCTACCGCAATGAAAGCGCTGGAGCATTTCCGAAACGTTGAGGTAAAGGACGACAGCAACTGGAACAAGCGCCAGAGAGATAACATTGAAAAGATAAAATCAGGTGATATCTTCAAGGTTACCGAGGTGTTAAAAGACCTGATGTACCGTGACAGGGTCAAAGGGCTTTCAACAAGCGAGAGAAAGATCTTAGGCAATGCAAGGCAGATAGTTGTAAGCGAGCTGGTATTGTCAAGAGTGGCGGAGCTTTGTGATATTGAGAGCATCTTAAACGATACGGTCGATGAATTGATTTAGAAAAATAACAGTCAGAGAAATCCGCTTAATGCGGATTTCTCTGTGTATAAGTAACCGGAGTGTGTCAAATGGTATCTGCAATAATCGTTGCCGCGGGTCGAGGCAGCAGAATGGGAGCAAAAATAAATAAGGTATTTCTAAAGCTTTTAGATAAGGAAGTGCTTGCACATACCGTTCTTGCGTTTGAAAAAAACGAAAGCATTTCACAGATAGTGATAGTGACGGGCAAAAACGATATTGACAGGGTATCGAAAATCGTTTCGGATAACGGTATAAAAAAGTGTACGGATATCGTGCCGGGCGGTGAAACAAGGCAGGAAAGCGTATATAACGGGCTTTTGTGTGCAAAGGGCGGTACGGTGCTTATCCATGACGGTGCAAGAGCGCTTATATCGCAGACTGAGATCGATAATGTAATAGCGGACTGCGCAAACTACGGCGCGGCGGCGGTGGGCGTGCCGTGTAAGGATACCTTAAAGGCGGTCGATGATAACGGATTTATCGCGGGTACGGTGGACAGGGACAAAACCTACCGTATACAGACTCCGCAGGCGTTTTTAACGGATATGATATTATCGGCGCATAAAAAGGCGGCGGAGGAAGGGCTATCCTTAACGGACGACTGTGCGCTTCTTGAAAGGTACGGAGTGAAAATAAAGGTTACGGGCGGAAGCTATGAAAATATTAAAATAACAACGCCGGAGGATATGGAAACGGCAAAGAATATACTGAAAAACAGAGAATGAAGGAGAAGACCGTAATGAGGATTGGTCAGGGCTATGACGTTCATAGATTGGTAAAGGACAGGGACTTGATCTTATGCGGCGTTAAGATACCGTATGAGCTGGGACTTTTGGGACATTCCGACGCAGACGTGGCGCTCCACGCATTGTCCGACGCGATATTGGGCGCGGCGGCGCTCGGGGATATCGGCAAGCATTTCCCCGACACCGATGAAAAATACAGAGGCGCCGACAGCAGAGTGCTGTTAAGGGAGTGCGTAAGGCTTGTAAAGGATAAGGGCTATGTGATAAAAAACTGCGATATCACCATAGTCGCGCAAAGACCTAAGCTCATGGATTACATTGATAAAATGCGTGATAATGTTTCAAATGATATAGGCGCCGGTAAGGACGCCGTAAGCATCAAGGCCACCACTACCGAAAAGCTCGGCTTTGAGGGCAGGGGAGAAGGGATAAGCGCAATGGCAGTCGTGTTATTGAACGAAAAATAAACGGCGCAGCGCGCATATTTTCCGCCCGGGGCGGTATAAAATGATCAGCAATTTTTGGCGGTGCCAAAAGTCAGCCTTGCGGCAGAACGGAGACGGTTATGAACGTATACGATTTTGACAAAACCATATACAGCGGAGATTCCACGGCAGATTTTTACTTCTACTGTCTTAAAAAATACAAAAGTGTTTTAAAGACGGTGCCGGGTATGGCGTTTGCGTTTCTGATGTATAATCTGAATATTTACACGCTTACACGCTTTAAGGAGAAAATGTATAAATTCCTTGCCTGTGTTCCGGACATCGACAAAGAGGTGGAGCTGTTCTGGGATGATAATGAGGATAAAATAAAGCCGTATTATCTGAAGCAAATGCAGCCTGACGATGTTGTGATATCCGCATCGCCCGAATTTTTGCTGATGCCTGTTTGCAAAAGGCTTGGGATAGCGACGCTTATGGCGTCGAGAGTGGATAAGCATACAGGCAAGTACCGGGGCGTAAACTGCCGTGATACTGAGAAGGTGCGGCGTCTTTACGAATGGAAGAAGGACGCAAAAATCAACCGTTTCTATTCGGATTCCTTGTCCGATACGCCTCTTGCAGACGAGGCGGAGGAGGCGTTTATAGTATCGAAGGGCGATGTGCTCATACCTTGGCGGGACTATAAAAAGCCAAAATATAAAATGTTTTTATCCCGTGAATTTATAATGTTTGTGATAATAGGCGTGATAAACACCTTTGCGGGAAGCCTGTTTGCGGTTTTTTACAGACGGTTTATTCCCGATAACACGCTTGCGTTCATACCGGGGTTTTTGAGCGGAAATATAGTATCGTATTTTTTAAACAGCGTGTTTACCTTCCGTGATACCGAATTCGGATTTGTAAAATATATAAAATTCCTAATATCCAACCTGCCGAATCTTATTATTCAGACGATTATGGTAAAGGTATTTTCGCAAGCGTTGAGCGTGCCGAGCATTATTGTATATATAATGGCGGCTGTGGTGGGCGTACCGCTGACATTTGTTATTGTAAAGCTTTTTGCGTTTGCAAAAAAAAGCTGATTGTGATTTATGAGTTGACACAATCAGCTTTTTTCTTTTCTTCTTTGAGCCTCCGCTTTTGAAAAAACACAGCCGCAGTAATCCTGTCTGTACAGCCCGTAGAGGCTTGACAGCTCGCATGAACGCTTGTAGCCGTTCCGTTTTTTGAAATCCGAGTACAGATACTTTATTCCGAATTCTCTGCTCAGATCTTTGCCTATCTCATTTAATTTTTGGGCGTTTTTGTGCGGACTTATCGAAAGCGTGGTGGTAAAATAGTCCGCGCAATATTCCTTTGCCAAAGCCGCGGTCTTAATAAGGCGCATACGGTAGCATTTTGTGCATCGCTCGCCGCCCTCCGTCATATCCTCCATACCCCTTGCCATATCAAAGAATACGGAACTGTCATATTCGCCCTCTATAAATTTCACGCTGTTTTTTAACGGCATTTTCGGAACAAGATTTTTAAGCTCCTCCATACGCCGTATAAATTCGGATTCGGGTGAAATATTGGGGTTATAAAAGTAAATAATAATATTGAAATAGCCGCCAAGATATTCCAGAACATAGCTTGAACACGGCGCGCAGCATGCGTGAAGAAATAACGTCGGTGTTTTACCCGTATCCGATATGCGTTTTAATTCGTCATCAAGTATAAGCTGATAGTTTACAGGCATCTTATCTACCTCCCGCTTTAATATTACAATCTTATCACAAAAACCGCATATATTCAACTTAATATTGAAAATAGCGCGAGAATATGATAGAATTTGAATAAATTGACAAAACGAAAGGACAGGCAAATGAGAAAGCTACTTGCGATATGGGCAGGAAAGATCCTTACGCTGGTCGGGAAGACGGTGGGCAAAAAATCCTCGTCAAGCCCGGGTGAATTTGCGTTAAGGATATGTCCCGGCCTTGTTGGAGATCTTAATAACTGTATAAAAAAGGGAGTGATCGTGACCTGCGGCACAAACGGAAAGACCACCACGAACAACCTTATTGCGTCGGCTCTTGAGGCAAAGGGGTATAAGGTCCTGTGTAATCGCCTCGGCGCAAATATGTTAAACGGCGTTGCAACGGTCATGGTACAGGAATCAAGCATTTTCGGAAAGCTCAGCGCCGATTATGCCTGCCTTGAAATAGACGAGGCATATACGCCGATAGTATTTGATTATGTAACGCCCGACGTTATGATAATAACCAATTTATTCCGTGACCAGCTTGACAGGTACGGTGAGATAGACATAACCTCGGATATATTAAAGCGCGCCATAAGCAAGGTGCCCGGCATAAAGCTCGTTTTAAACGGCGACGATCCTCTGTGCGTGCAGTTCGGACAGCTTGATAATACAAGCGGCTTTTATTACGGGATATCCGAACAGGTACTGCCGCAGACAAACGACACAAAGGAGGGCAGATTCTGCCCCGTGTGCGGCGAGGAGCAAAAATACAACTATTATCATTACAGTCAGCTTGGCGATTATTACTGCCCCAGATGCGGCTTTAAACGACCGCATATTGATTTTGACGTTACGGATGTTGAGCTTTTGACTCCGATGCGGTTTAAGGTAAACAATATGCCGATGAGCATAAATTACAAGGGCTTTTATAACATCTATAACCTTGTTGCGGTTTATGGAGCAAT
>CACZPW010000253.1 GCA_902783115.1 uncultured Ruminococcus sp.
AAGCCCGACGCCGTTAAAAAGATTTTGTATCAGATATATTTGCCGCCGAAGGGAGACCTTGTGTTCAAAACGATGGGGCTTCTCGATACTATGATGAACCATATAAAGGTCTGGCATATAGGCTGTAATATGGAGATAGATGCGGCAAAGACCGTATATAACAAGCTGTATAACCGATAAGGCGGTAATACAACGTAACATCTAAAGCAGGGGCGGATATTATCCGCCCGCTTTGTGTTATGTTTGATATAACAAAAATTTAAGGAGTATACTGACATGAAAATAAAGGACGGATATATTTTAAGAGACGTTGCAGGCGTCAGCTTTGCGGTGCCGGTAGGCGATGAAAGCGCCGGAAAGAATAAAATGATAACCGTAAACGAAACGGGCAAGATGATGTGGAAGGCTCTTGAAAAAGGTATAACAAGGGATGCATTGCTTGATAAAATGCTGGCGGAGTATGATGTTGATGCAGAAACCTTAGGTAAGGATATTGACGATTTTCTGGATAAATTAAGAGACGGCGGACTTTTGGAGGAATAGAATGTCATCAGCAAAATGGGTTGGCAAATTTGCGTTTAAATTCAAGTACTATATACTTGCGCTGTCACTGTTCAACTTTATCGGTGCGTCCGTATCGGTGGCATATTCGCTGTGCTTCAAGCACATAATCGACTATGCGACGGAAAAAAATATAGATATGGCGGTCAAGGTATCGGCGGCGCTTATAGGACTTGTCCTTTTGCAGTCCGCAATATCCATGATAAGCGGATACGTCAACGAGCGTGCAAAGGTCACGCTTGGCATACAGCTGAGGGAGCGAATAGTCGGAAAGCTTCTTAACAAGGAGTATAAGGATATTTCCGCATACCATACGGGTGAACTCAATAACAGGATATTTTCGGATATAGATATCGTTACGGGTAACACCATTACGCTTATCCCGTCGATAATAAATATGACGGTAAGGCTGTTAGCGGCATTTTTTGTTATGCTCTACATAAACAAGTATTTCTCGGTTGCGTTTTTGGTTGCCGGACTTATCTGCGGCGCCTGTATTCTTGCATTCAGAGGCAAAATGAAGGCGCTGCATAAAAACGTTCAGAAGAACGAGGGACTTGTGCGGTCAAGTATTCAGGAAACCGTAATGGGTACGCTGCTCATTAAAATATTCAATGCCCAGGAGGCGAGGCTCAACGAGCTTAAGGAACGCAATGCGGGCTATAAAAAGGCAGTGCTTACGCGCAAGATTTTTTCATGCGTTGCAAATACGGGTATGAATCTGGCATATAATGCAGGCTTTCTGTTTGCGTTTTTCTGGGGCGTGTTCGGTATTCTCAACGGATTTTTAAGCTACGGCTCGCTTACCGCAATTTTGCAGCTTACAGGTCAGATACAAGGCTCCGTATCGGGAATGACGGGTATAATACCTACCTGGTATTCCATGACCGCGTCGGCGGAACGGCTTATGGAGATTGAAAATCTGCCCGATGAGGAGGACACCGTTTCCGATATCTGTGATGTGGGTGAGATTCGTATTGACCATGTCAATTTTTCCTACGGCAGAGAGGACGTTTTAAAGGATATAAATCTGAACGTGAAAAAGGGCGGGATAACCGCCATACTCGGCGTAAGCGGCGCGGGGAAATCAACGCTGTTTATGCTGATACTGGGTATATATAAGCCGATTTCGGGTACCGTAAAAATCGTATCCGAAAGTGGGAAGGAGGAGCTTGCCGGATTTTCCATGCGGCATCTGTTTTCCTATGTTCCGCAGGATAACAAGCTGTTTTCGGGGACTATCAGGGATAATCTTGTGCTTGTCGCCGATGCGGACGATCAAGAGATAGACCATGCATTAAGGGTTGCGTGCGCCGATTTCGTGTTTGAGCTTCCCGACGGCGTAAATACCGTTGTGGGTGAAAACGGCATAGGTTTGAGTGAGGGACAGCGTCAGCGTATTGCCATTGCCCGCGCTATCCTTTCCGACGCTCCCGTCATTATGTTTGACGAGGCAACCTCTGCGCTTGATGAAGCAACCGAAACCCAACTCATCAAAAACCTTGAATCAGTTAAAAAGACCTGTCTTTTGATAACGCATCGCAAATCCATTTTAAGGATCTGCGACAGTGCATATATAATGGAGGACGGCACACTTAGAAAAGAGTCTGATTGATTCTTTTCGCGCAGATCGTTTCACTACGAAAAAAATACTGCCCCGATGTATCTCATACTATCGAGGCAGTATTTTTCCATTCTGCATCAAAAATAATGCAATCAGGATTGATTCTTTTCGCGCAGATCGTTTCACTACAGATAAAGAGGGGACTCAATGTATCTCATACTATCGAGCCCCCTCTTTTTCCGTTCTGCATCAAAAATAATGCAATCAAGATTGATTCTTTTCGCGCAAGATTGCAAGCTACGAAAACAAATACTGCCCCGATGTATCTCATACTATCGAGGCAGTATTTTTAAATCCCTATTTTACGATACCCATGATTTCTTTTGCGCAGTTGGGGCACACGTTTTTGCCTTTGAACACGAACACGTCCGAGGCGTCCTTGCAGAATACGCACTGCGGCGCATACTTCTTTAATATTATTTTATCGTCCTCCGTATAAATTTCAAGCGGATCCTTTTCGGCTATCTCAAACTGGGTCCTCAGCTCCTTGGGAAGCACGATCCTTCCGAGCTCGTCGACCCGTCTTACTATGCCTATTGATTTCATTTGCCAAAACTCCTTTCGTAAATATTATGTCTGAATTTTCTATAATTATACCATTTTTGGAATATTTTGTCAAGAATTATCTGTTTATGCGAAGCGGCAGGCGTAAGGCTACGGATTTCAAGCTGACGTTGCGGTTGAGCATTGAAAGCGCCGAATAGATCTCGTCTATTGCCGAAACCAAAATATCCGGGCGCACCTTTTTTGAAAGCGGCAAAAGCGTATCGGCAAGGTCTGTATTTATTACACGCTCCGCATCGCCGAGGCTTACTATGAGAATATCCCGAAGCATGAGTACCCACATATTAAGTATTTTTTCGACCTCGTCCTTGTTATCGGTAAGATATTTCTGAACGTCAAAAGCGGAGAGCTTGTTTTTGGTAAGCAGAAGCGGAAGCATTTTTGCCGCTTCACGGCGCATTACATAAAACTGCTCGTCCTCCATGATATTATCTATCTCTTTTGGGATCCCGCCGGCAAGTTTAACAAGCATTTCCTTGTTCTGCGCCTCGGGATAATGTTCATCAAGGTATGCCGCTACGATACTGTCCTTTACGGGCGGGAAGAATATCACCGTCGCGCGGGACAGGACTGTTTGCAGCATAAGATTTCTGTTTGTGGTGATGATAATAAACACCGCATATACGGGCGGCTCCTCAAGCGTTTTTAAAAATGCGTTCTGCGCCTCGGGGGTAAGAATATCCCCGTCGGGGATAATATATACCTTTCTTTGCCCGTGAAACGGCTTGATTATAACATCTGCGTTAAGGTCGCGTATGGTGTTTACACCTATTGTTTTCCTGTCCGAAGGCCGCTCGACGGTGATAATATCGGGATTTGTCCCGACGGTGGATTCGTGGCATACATGGCAGGTATTACACGGCGCCGCAGCGGGATTTTCGCAGGTAAGCGCCTGTGCAAACAGTCTTGCCGCATCAAGCAAAGCAAGCCCCGCATCACCTTCAAAAATGTAGGTCTGCGAGGCACTCCCGTCTCTTACCGAGCTTATAAGCGAGCCTAAAATATCTTCATGGAATATTGTATATCCGTACATTTGGTATCTCCCGAACAGGTATGATTTATACACCATATTATACAGCGTTTTTTTTCATATTTCAATAGTTTAATTTAAAGCATATAAAACAGCAAAAGCACAAAAATGCAAAAAGCACAAAGTACAGTCCTTTTTATAGTACGGTATATTGAAATTTTTTCTTGACAAGGTAAATTTTTTGGTGTATTATGGATATATAGGAAAAGCTTGTAATAAAAATGTGCAACAAAAAAGCTGTCAAAGACAGCCTTTGTACACACATTGTGTTATCGGATAACCGACGATTTGAATAAATTTTTATTTGAACTCGTAGTGTAAATCTATAGGGTAACAAGATCCACAAGTAAATATTAGCATAACAAAGGAGGAATGTCAATATGGAAAATGAAAAAATTTTGAAAAATTCGAAAAATGTTGAAAATGTTGAAAACGGAGCAAATGTTTTGGACTATTTTATCGGTCTGGATATCGGTACCGATTCTGTAGGATATGCGACGGTCAACACAGATTACAGTCTTTGCAAACACAGAGGTCAACCCATGTGGGGAGTAACGCTGTTTGACGCCGCCGCACAAAGCGCAGACAGGCGGAGCTTCAGAAGTGCAAGGCGGCGGCTTGACAGGCGTCAGCAAAGGGTTGACTTGGTACAGGAGCTGTTTGCAAAAGAGATTTACAAAGTTGATAAGAATTTTTATATCAAATTACGGGAAAGCGCATTATTAAAAGAGGACAGGACTGATTTTGACGATGTGCTTTGCGGCTGTGAGTGGGACGATGCGGAGTATCACAAAAAATACCCGACGATCCATCATCTTATAGTCGACCTTATGAAATCTGAGGAAAAGCATGATATACGGTATATATATCTTGCCTGTGCATGGCTTGTGGCACACAGAGGTCATTTTTTAAACGAAATGGACACCGACAATATGGACAAGCTTTTTGATATGGAGCCTGTATACAAGGATTTTACAGATTGGTTTGAGAATAACGGCTATAATGCACCGTGGCAATGCAATACGAATGATCTGCTGGATATCCTAAAGCAGAAGGTAGGAGTAACGCAAAAGGAAAAGGATTTGTACGACTTGCTTACGGGCGGTAAGAAGCCGAAGGACAATGCGGAGGAATATCCGTTTTCTGTTGCGACCATGATAAAGCTTCTTGCCGGCGGACAGGCAGACGCCGCGAAAATTTTTATCACCGAAGAAACAGAAACAGAGGTACCCACAAAGCTCAAGCTTTCAGAGGCGGAAAAGGTTGAAGCGGCGGTTGCGGCGCTTGGTGATAACGGAGAACTGTTAAAATATTTGTCAGCCATATATGACTGTGCGCTGCTTGCTACAATACTTCCGAAAAATACATATATTTCGGAGGTAAAAGTGTCGGAATACAACACGCACAGGCAGGATCTGAAGAATCTGAAGCATCTTATAAGGACATATCTTAAAACGGAATATGATAAGATGTTCAGAGACGGTAGCACAGTGGGTTATTCGGGCTATGTTGCAAATTTTAAATCCGATACGAGCGCAGACGGAAAAACAAAGCGGACAAGCTATGAAGATTTTTGCAAATATGTTAAAAGCATTTGCGATAGGATTCAGGAAAATGAGAGTCTTACGGATACCGATGCTGCCATAATATCTGATATACGGACGAGAATAGATTTGGAAACATATATGCCAAAGCAGGTAAATACAAATAACCGTGTAATTCCTCATCAGGTATATTTTATCGAACTTAAAAAAATACTTGACAACGCCAAAAAGCATTATCCGTTTTTAAACGATGCGGACGAATACGGAACGGTTTCGGATAAAATACAGTCGGTATTCAAATTCCGTATCCCGTATTTTGTCGGTCCGCTTAATAAGGATAGCCGTTTTGCGTGGATAGAGCGCAAGGCGGAGGGCAAAATCTATCCGTGGAACTTTGATGACATGGTTGATTTTGATAAGAGTGAACAGGCATTTATAGACCGGATGACAAACAGATGTACATATCTTATGGAGGAGTCTGTTTTGCCAAAGAATTCGATTTTGTATTCAAAGTTTATGGTTTTAAATGAGATAAACAATCTCAAAATCGACTCAAAACCGATAAGCGTAGAATTAAAGCAGAAAATATTTAACGAGCTGTTTATGCCAAACGGAACAAATAAGCAAAAGGTGACCGCAAAACAGCTTATGAATTATCTGGTTTCAAACGGCGTTATCGGCAAGGACGAAAAAAACAGGATAAGCGGAATAGATATAGAAATAAAATCGTCGATGCGTCCGGCGTTTGATTTCTATCCCTTTATAAGCAAGGGAGTTTTAACCCAAGATGATGCGGAGGCGATAATCGCACAGGCTACATACACAGAAAGCAGCGCACGTCTGAAAAAATGGCTTATGAAAAACTATGACATTGACAGCAGGGACGTTAATGTGATTTCATCTAAGAAGTATTCGGATTTTGGCGTGTTGTCGTGGCGTTTGCTGAACGGTCTTGAGGGAGCCGACAAAAGGACGGGCGAAATAGGTACGGTCATGCATTTTATGTGGAATACCAATGACAATTTAATGCAGATCATTGCGGACGCTGGCAGATACACCTTCAAAGACCAAATAGACAAAATCAATAAAGAATACTATGCACAAAACCCCGTCACGATAAATGACAGGCTGGATCAGATGGGCGTATCAAACGCCGTAAAGAGGCCTGTAATCAGAACGCTTGACATTTTGTCGGATATTGTAAAGATCAAAGGCGGTGCGCCTGAGAAAATATTTGTCGAAATGGCAAGGGGCGCAACGGAGGATCAAAAAAATAAGCGTACCGTATCGAGAAAGGATTCGCTTTTGTCGATATACAAAACAATGAAAACGGGTGAATCAAATGAACTGACACAAATTCTTAACGGCCTTGGCGACAATGCCGACAGGCAGCTCAGGGGCGAAGCGCTTTATCTGTATTTTATGCAAATGGGTAGATGTATGTATTGCGGCAAACCCATTGAAATGTCAAGACTTGGTACGGACGAGTATAACATAGACCATATCTGGCCTCAGGCATATATAAAGGACGACAGTATCAAAAACAAGGTGCTTGTCCATTCTACAGAGAACGGCTATAAGGGTGATACATACCCGGTACCCGCCGAATACCGCAAAAATATGTACGGCTTCTGGTTTAAGCTCAAGGAAAACGGATTGATAGACGAAACCAAATTTAACCGTCTTATTCGCAACACGCCGTTTACAGACGAAGAACAGCAGGGCTTTATAAACCGTCAGCTTGTAGAAACAAGGCAGTCGACAAAAGCGGTAACTCAGCTATTACAGGAAAAATATCCCGATACCGAGATAGTGTTTGTAAAGGCAGGACTTGCCTCGGAGTTCCGTAATCAGTACGGTGCGATAAAAAGCATTGCATATAAAGACGATGCGGATAGGGATAAATCAAAGGATGTGCCACTTGTAAAGAGCCGTACCGTAAACGATATGCACCATGCCCATGACGCATACTTAAATATAGTTGCCGGAAATGTGTACCACGAAAAATTCACAAAGCAGTGGTATAATAAAAAATATTATGAAAAAGCAAATGGCATAGATGGCGACGCTGAAAAGAAAAAGCATTTTTCATTAAAGACAACCACCGTTTTTGGTTATACCTTCAAGAAGCAGCCGGAAATATGGACGCCGAAAACGCATCTGCCCATAGTCGATAAGGTAATGAATACACGGCAAATGCACCTTACCAAATATCAGTATTGCAAGAAAGGCGGATTTTTTGACCAGATGCCTCTAAAAGCGGGAAATGCAGACCTTATCCCGCGCAAAAAAGGTCTCGATCCCGTAAAATACGGCGGATATAATAAATCCTCCGCAACGTTCTTTGTTCTTGCAAACTATATCAATGGCAAGAAAAAGGAGCTTACACTTGTTCCCGTTGCTTTGATGGTTGCCGATAAATTCAGAGCCGATACGGATTTCGCACTGTCCTATGTACGGGAGCAGCTTGGAGATAAGGCAAAGGATATTACCTTCCCTCTGGGTGACAGGGTAATAAAAGTAAATACCGTGTTCTCGCTTGACGGCTTTGAGGTATGCTTGAGTGGTAAGATGAGCAAAAATATCTTAATACGCTCAATGAACAGTCTTTTTATGCCAAATAAGCAGATAGCATATATAAAGCATATTGAAAAAGCAAGTGAGGGTATGGCAAAAAATAAGGAATATAAAATAGAGCCGAAACATAATAAAATTACGGCTGAGGAAAACATGGAATTATTTAAAATTTTGGCTGATAAAATGCAGAGCGATTTATATATGAAGATGCCAAACAGAATAGAAATTGACTCGGCTATGCAGGAAAAGTTTGAAAAGCTTACCCTTGAAGAACAGGTAAAATGTCTTGAAAGTCTTGTTCTTTATTTTAAGACAAACAGAGCAGGAACCTGCGATATGGAAAGCATTGGTAATTCCAAGTATTCTGCAAACGAGGCTTTAAGTATGAATATTAGCAACTGGGCAAAGCATTACAGCGATGTTCGTATTATTGACCGTTCTGCATCGGGACTGTATGAGAAGAAATCCCAAAACCTTTTAGGTTTATTAAAATGAGCTGGAGAACGGTTGTTATAGCAAGC
Source organism: uncultured Ruminococcus sp. (assembly GCA_902783115.1). Classification (GTDB taxonomy): domain Bacteria; phylum Bacillota; class Clostridia; order UBA1381; family UBA1381; genus 12844. The sequence goes on from CACZPW010000253.1 coordinate 8,422, forward strand.
CGGTGTAAGCTTGACTACAGTATGGGATATATGGTTGTAAGAGCGGAGGAAACAAAAAGGGTTTTTATGGAAGAAATAGCTATGCTTATCCTTGAAAACCCTGCCGTTTCCATGACGGGCTGTCTTTTAAACGAGCTTACAAAGCATAAAATACGGATAATTTTCTGCGACGAAAGGCGCAGCCCTTACGGTGAGCTTCAGCCGTATAACGGCTCCCATGACAGCTCATATAAAATTAAAATACAGACACATTGGACAGATGAGCAAAAGCAGACTGTATGGACAGAAATTGTTACGGAAAAAATACGCAATCAGGCAAGGCTTTTATCCGAGCTTGATCATAATGTTGAGGCGGAGCTTTTGACGGAGTATATTTCGCAAATTCAATTTGCCGATGAAACAAACCGGGAGGGGCATGCGGCAAAGGTGTATTTTAACGCCCTTTTCGGCAAGGATTTTTCAAGGGGGCAGGAAAATTATATAAACGCCGCCTTAAATTACGGTTACGGGCTTATATTATCGGCGTTTAACCGTGAGGTCACGGCAAACGGGTATCTACCGAATATTGGTATTTTTCACGACAATATGTTTAATCATTACAATCTGTCCTGTGATTTAATGGAGCCGTTCAGGGTGGTTATAGACAGGGCTGTTGTTGCTATGAAACCGGATAAGTTTGAAAAGGAAGAAAAGTATGAGCTTGTTTCGGTATTGAACGATACCGTAAATATCGCTGATTCCTCACAGACGCTGATAAACGCCGTAAGGATATATACAAGAAGTGTATTCGATGCAATAAACGAATATGACGTATCAGAGATAAAATTTATAAAAATATGAGCTACAGATTTATGAGAATGATAGTATTTTTTGACCTGCCTACCGAAACGCTTGCAGATAAGCGGGAATACAGACGTTTTAGAAAAACGCTTATCCAAAACGGATTTTTGATGATGCAGGAGTCTGTTTACTGCCGTATGGTTTTAAACGGCTCCGTGCAAAAATCCGTTGCGGAAATCATCAGGCGAAGCCGCCCGTGTGCGGGGCTTGTACAGCTTCTGACGGTAACGGAAAAACAGTTTTCACACATGGTGTATATAACGGGCGAATCGTCAAGCGATGTTATAGACAGCGACGAAAGGCTGGTAATATTATGAAAATCGCAACCGCTATGTTCAGCTCCGTTATAGAGATAGAGGACGGAGATACATTTTCGCTCGTAATTGAAAATCAAAAGCTGTTCAGAGCATTTTTGGTCGATCTGTATTCACAGCTGTCGGGTGAGGAGGGAGATATGGTTTTGTCGGAAAACAATACGCCCATACCCGTAAATAAAAATGTTGATATTACAGATCACTTTGCGCCATTTGATATAAACACAAAAAACATCCTCTCCTCCGTTTCATCATTTATGGAAAAAACGGCGCTTAACGAGGAGCATTTTTCGGAAACAGCAGAGCTTTTGGCGCAGATAGAAAGGTATGTATCCGAATTGTGCTTTGATCTCCCATTCAAGCCGGAGTGTAAAAAGCTGTCCGCCGCTGCGCTTATCAAGGCTTTGCAGCCGAGCATCGCAAATGATTATATATCGGATATCGAGGCGATTATCGACTATATGTCGCTCGTTTTGCGGTTTAGCAAAAGCAAGCTGTTTGTTTTTGTAAATATGCGCAGCTTTTTTGATGACGGTGAAATGGAAATGTTTGTACAGTCAGTCCGTCATAAGCAATTCAGGGTGCTTTTGGTTGAAAGCGCGGAACGTAAGCAAATAGCCGGAACGGGCAGACTTATAATAGACAGTGACCGCTGCGAAATATAAGGGATTCCGGTTGACAAAAAAGAAAATTACAGGTATAATAATTTCAGTGGTTTACATTTTTACCCTATATTTACACAGGTCTTTCGTAGTGGCTTTTCTCAAATTTGAGGTTTGAGAGTAGTGTAAATCTATAGGGTAACAAAACAAAATATATGTTGATTGCAAAGAGTACGAGTTTGAGAGTAGTGTAAATCTATAGGGTAACAAAACTTACAATTTTGATTCTGACGGGAATATGTTGTTTGAGAGTAGTGTAAATCTATAGGGTAACAAAACCAGGCTCTAATTCTTCATCATTTAAAGCGTGTTTGAGAGTAGTGTAAATCTATAGGGTAACAAAACAAAA
>CACZPW010000254.1 GCA_902783115.1 uncultured Ruminococcus sp.
AATATTCATAATTACCGATGACGGATATGCCGCCTTTCCGCCCGGAACATATACGCCCACACGGTTAAGCGGAGTTATTTTCTGACCGAGCATTATACCTTCCTCGTTTGAAGTAAACCAACTGTTTGAAAGCTGTCTTTGGTGGTATGCCCTGACATTTTCCTTTGATTTTCTTATTATTTCAAGCAATTCGGGGGATATTTTATCATACGCCGCTTCGATTTCCCCATCGCCGACCTTTATATTTTGAGCGTTCAGCTTAAACTTATCAAATTTTTCGGTATACTCAAAAAGCGCCGCATCGCCCTTCGCTTTTACGTTTTCAAGTATGCCGTTTACCGCAGCCTCATATTCGCCGTAACTGTTTGGGCTGCGTCTCAGCATATTTTCAAGAATACCGCCGATCGTATCTTCGGTTAATTTTACTTTTCTCATTATTATATCTCCTTACAGCTTTATAAATTCAGGCGACCTGTTTTTAAATACCGTATAGTACCCAAAGCCGGCATCCGAAAGAATTTGCTTTGCATAATCAAATTTATAGCCGATATATTCCGCTTTATGCGCATCTGCGCCTACGGTTATTATTTCGCCGCCAAGCTCTCTGTAGCGTTTTATGATCTCGGGACACGGATTGGGGGTAGACATTCCCTTGTACATTCCGCCGGTATTCAGCTCTATTCCCTTTCCCGCTGAAATAATAAGCTTTAAGATTTCGTCTGTAATATCCTTATATTTTGCGTAAATATAGCCATTGGCTCCGTTTTTTGCATACCGCACAACATAATCAAGATGCCCGTAAACATCGAAATCGCTGAAATATTTCAGTCCCTCCAAAATATATTCAAAATATTTTCTTATGCCCTCATCATCGCCGTACCTGTCAAAATATTCCGGATACCAAGGATCAACGCCGTTTACAAGATGCGTTGAGGCTATAACAAAATCATACGGCTTTTTATTTATAAAATCCGTAACTCTATCCGCCAAATGCGGCTCTATACCCGCTTCAACTCCGATATGGATATCTATTTTGCCGCTGTATTTAGCCTTGAGCACCCGAAGCTCTTCAAAATACCCGGCATAATCAAGAGTGAAGTCAAAATCCGGATAGTTATAGTCAAAGTCCTGATGATCCGTAAAGCAAATTGCACTCATACCCTTGTCTATTGCGGCATTTATTATATTTTCGGGCTTTTCCTCGCTGTCTGCGGAAAAATACGAATGTATATGAAAATCACAAATCATTTATTATCTCCGACATACGCCTTCAAAAAGCTTATCAGCTTCTCCATTTCAGCGTCGGTGCCTATTGTTATTCTTAAATAATTATTTATTCTCGGCTTATTAAAATACCTTACAAAAATGTGTTTTTCCTTTAAAGCCTCAAAAAGCTTGTCCGCCCGTATTTTACTGTGTGTTACAAACAGAAAATTGCTGCTTGATTCGATAGATGAAAAGCCCAGTTCATTAAGCTCATTTTTTGTTTTTTCGCGGGTTTTGATTATTTTGGCGATAGTTTGCTTAAAATACCCATCATCTGCTATTGACAGTGCGCCAAGCTTTATGGACGGATAATTCAATGTATATGAATTATACGAATACTTGATCGTATTAAGCTCCTTTATAAGCCGTTTATCGGCTATTGCATAGCCTATGCGTATGCCCGCCATCGATCTTGACTTTGAAAATGTGCGAACAACGACGAGATTTTCGTATTTATCAAGCAGCTCGAGCGCACTTTTGCCGCCAAAATCAATATATGCCTCATCTATTATTACGATAACATCACGGTTATGCCTTAATATATCCTCGATATCCGAAAGCGGCATTAAAATACCGGTCGGCGCATTGGGGTTCGGGAATATTATCCCGCCGTTTTCCTTGTAATAGTCCTCTTTATTTATTTTGAAATCATCATCCAGCGGGCATTTTGAAAACGGGATTTTGAACAAGTTTGCCCAAACATCGTAAAATGCGTAGGTGATATCGGGAAACAGTACAGGCTTTCCCGAATTGAAAAACGCCATAAAGCAATTCGCAAGCACATCATCGGAGCCAACGCCCGCAAATACCATATCGTTATCGACGCCGTGATACTTTGAAATCGCCACGGTGAGCTCCTCTGCCGTCGGATCCGGATATAATTTAAGTTCGCTGTAATCAAGAAGCATATCACGCACCGCAGGTGACGGCGGATACGGATTCT
>CACZPW010000255.1 GCA_902783115.1 uncultured Ruminococcus sp.
ATTGACAGTATCGCCTCAATCAGGCGGTGACATACAGTCCGCATCGGAGGCAAAAGTATTTGTTGTGCAAAAATAAGCATAGAAGGGATTGAATAATAATGAAAAAGAAAATCATATCACTATTATGTGCATTATCAATAGCCATAGCATCTGCTACACCGTCATTTGCCGATAACGACCTGTATAACAGCTTTAAAAATGCAGAGCTTAGCGGCTTAAAGACCATGTTTACCAATAATATCAGCGCATTTGATATAAGCGGTGACGGAAGAACGTATACGGCCTCCGAGCAAAGTCTTATAATACTTGAAGCGTACCATAAGGGCTTTTCGAGCTTTGAGGAGCTTAACGCAAACGTAACGGCGGCGGCTCAGAAGCTTGTTGCTTTAAAGAGCAATCCCACGCTTACGGGTCTTAAAGGTATGTCGAGCGTGAGTCTGACGTTTGAATCGCCCGCAAATACGGATGCGGCGGACACGTTTACGGTGGGCGGTAAGGAGTTCATCGTTCTTGACGAGACCGACGGCACAGAAAGTGAAAAGATGTTTTTTGTCATGGCAAAGGACTATTACGGTACCGTTGCGGTGGATCCCGACAATCTGGGGCGCTGGAGTGATGAAAATTCAAGGCTGCTCCCGTATAAGCTGACAAACAGCATGGCGTTCGGAACATATACACAGAATTTGCCCGTAAGCATTTTAAAGCATCTTGATATCATGCACGAATGGAATGTCGAGCCGGGCTCGGGAACGGGTTATACAAGCGAGAATGTCACCGTTGCGCCGATAAGCGTTATATCCGCTACGGAATATAAGAAATACGGCACAAAGATAGGACTTGACTATGAAGGCTCCCGCCTTTACTGGACAAGAACGCCTGTGCTCGGAGATTCGCTCAGCCATTTTACGGTAAATACAGCAGTCCCCAAGACCTTCAGCAAGAACAAGGGCTGGGGCGGAAACTATTTAAGACCCGTATTCTGGTTAAAGGCGTCGTTTTTTGGGCGGGAGAAGCTTGAAAAATGCGGTACAAACGTAACGATGTACCTTGATAGCTTCCTTGACCAAAGCGATATAGACAGTTTATATACCGCAGCCGAGAAAAAAACGGTGTTCGGGAAATTATCGGTTGCGCCGAAAAATATCACGGGTAATGCCATAGTGGGCGAGACTCTGACAACGGATTATGAATATACGGTCGAGCCTTTGAGCGTAGATATCACATGGCAGAGGAGCAGTGATAAGCTATCGTGGCAGACCATAGACGGCGCGCAAGGCAAAAGCTATAAATTGAGCGCCGCAGACGCGGGCTGTTATATCCGCGCGGCATTTGAGCCGGTATTTGATTCAAAAATATTAAAGGACGGCGATATAACATATTCACCGCCGAGCGATACGGTTTACAGCGATTCGAGCATATTGGACGCCGTAAGGGATATAAACAACGCAAAGGATACGGATGAACTCAGAATGTATTTAACGCAGTATGAATCCCTTTTCCACTGCGATGCGGCAATAGGCGAATTTTCCGATAATGCGGCAAACATATTCCTTGGCGAAACGGTAGCGACAAAGGACGATGTTATTACGACATATAAGCGCTCAATTGCGCTTGATAACTTTGTAAATTCAACCGATCCCGCTATTAAGGAAAGTGCAATATCCTATCTTCTTGATGATGCGGAGGGGTATTCAAAGCTCAGCGATACGCAAAAGGACAGAGTAATATCAAACCTTAACAAGCTTACCGCCGAAAAGAGCAATCTTTCCAAATCCATGGAAAAAGCACTGGACTATGTAATGCTTGAAAGATTCAATTCGGCACAGCGAAGCGATATTGCGGGACTTGTAAAGGAATATGCACAGAGGCTTGGAGCGGATATTTCGGGAATGTCGGATTATCAGCTTGAAAAGATAGGTGCGTATGTTGCCGGTACCGATTACGGTACGGATAAGGATAAGCTCAAGACTGCGGTTTCAGAGGGTATCAAAAACGCAAAAAAGACGTCCGAGCCAAGCACGCCGGTTGAGGGAAAGACCGGCGGCGGCACATCGGGCGGCTATATAAAGCCAACAACCGTTAAGCCTTCCGTTTCAGATACGGGCGATACGGTATCCGAAGGATTTACCGATTTAGACAGCGTTCCCTGGGCGGTATCTGCGATAAATTCGCTTTTTAAGCGGGGAGTGCTTGCGGGAAACGGCGACGGCACATTCTCACCCAACAGACTTGTTACAAGAAACGAGTTTGTAAAAATGATAGTAACGGCGTTCGGTATAGAGATAAAGGACGGCGATATACCGTATGTGGACATCAGACCCGATGCATGGAGCAGGGAATATATAGCCGCGGCGACAGATACGGGTATAATTTCGGGAATAGACGCGTCGCATTTCGGTGACGGGAAGAATATAACCCGTCAGGACGGCGCCGTAATATCCGACAGGCTGATGAAATATAAGGGTATCGAGCTTGAATCCTCGACCCTGAAATTCAAGGACAGCGATGAAATTTCGGATTATGCCGTACTTTCGGTAGCGAAAATGAAATACACAAAGCTTATGAACGGAATAAGCGACGATATATTCGAGCCGAAAAGCCCGACCACAAGGGCAATGGCGGCGGTCATAATCTATAATCTGCTAAACTACTATGAAGCGAAAATAAACGCCGGCGCCGGCGGTGATACAGCAGCTTCATCAAAGCGCAGTCTTGATAAATACGACGTTTTGTTTGAGCTTGGTATCTTAAAAGGCGACTACTCTGCGGGGCAGAGGATAACGAGGGGCGAGCTTGCGTCAATGCTTGCGGTTTTCGGGCAGTACAGTCTGACATCAAGCGATACGCCGTTTGGCGATGTGGGAGCGGCGCACCCGTATTCAAGAGAAATAACCGCCGTATACGATAACAACGTAATGGGC
>CACZPW010000256.1 GCA_902783115.1 uncultured Ruminococcus sp.
ATGCATCTCTATCACCCATGACAGGCATAGCTCGATCTTCAATATCAACGTTCATATCGAAATGCTTCTTTTCAAAATCTCCGTAATACATCGCAAGAACATCCGTCAGGACACGTCTCACATCCACTTCTTCCTCTGCGAGCGTAAGAGCTCCGGACTCCATGCGGGCGTAATAAAACAACTGATCCACAAGATTTTTTGTGGTCTCAAATCTTTCTTCGATAACGTTTATGTACCTGATCTTCTCTTCATCCGTTAATTCTGCTTTTCTCAGCAGACTCGTATAACCACCGGCAGCTGTCAGCGGTGTCCTCAGATCATGAGAGATTTCGGTGAGGCTTTCGCGTATCTCACGGTTCATCTGTTCGGCTTTCAACGTGTTTTCACGCAATTCTTTGAGTTCTTCGTTGATCGAATTCACGAGAGGAACCAGCATCTTCTGTCCTCCGGAGTTGCGGAGGAGCTGATTCGTATTTTCCCCGGACAGATCCATGAGCTGCTTTGCAAGGTTTTGCACTGCAAAGCGCATCCTTATGAGATATATGATCATAAGAACGACCAGCGCAGAAAGAACAAAAACAGCTATTATCATTACGACTCCTCAATCATTTTAAAACCGATCCCCCAGACCGTTTTAATGTAATCGTCTGCATCACCTGACGCTGCGAGTTTCTTTCTCAGGTTTCCGACGTGTACATTGACCGAATTATCCTCGGGAAAGGCTTCTGCGCCCCAGACTGTTTCAAATATCTTATCACGTGTAAAAACCTGTCCCGGATGACTTACCATAAGTTCGAGAATTTCAAATTCCTTTCGCGTGAGTTCGACTGTTTTTCCTCCTACTCTGACTTCACGGTTTCCCGGCAGTATCTCAATGTCACGGAAAACTAAAGATTTTCCCGACTCCCGGCTTTTCCCCACCGATGTGCGTCGTAAAAGAGCCTCGATCCTCACAAGGAATTCTTCGGGATCAAACGACTTCACAATATAATCATCCGCTCCGAGTTTCATGAGCCGTACTTTTGACTCAACGCCGTCAATGGCCGTAACACATAAAACGGCTATGTTCGAGCAACTTCTTATCCTTTCAAGGACTTCATCCCCCGCGAGCCCGGGAAGCATTAGATCAAGCACAACCAGGTCTACACTTTCTTTTTCAAGCACCAGCAGAGCCTCTGTACCCGAAAAAGCGGATACAACACTGTATCCGCTCTTACTTAGGAGCTCCTTTTCCATTTCATGGATCTCTGTATTATCTTCAACGACCAATATTTTAGACATTATATGCATCCACGCTTTCAACCATGATCATGACTCATCCTTGAAATCCGATCAAAGATCCTTCTTCTTGCCTACTATTATACTCATATAAGTAAGTAAAATACCAGCACAAAAATAGATGATGACCGCGATCAGATAATCCTGTGTCGATGTTTTGACCGATGTCGCCACATCCATCATCGTAATAGGATCATATAGTACGTCTATTTTCGCCAATCTTGTGATACTGATCGCGACAAGCTGCAGTATCGGTGGTGTGAATATGGATATGAGCATCGTCAGGCTTGTCTTCCTTGTGATATTTGCGATGAGGGCCGTAAATGCCACATACATAAAGCCAAAGACAATGATCACAACCAAGAATCTTATCATCATCAGGCCGTCAAAAGTTCCGGTCCCGCTTCCGATAAATGTTCCTCTGAGGAAAGCGGCCACATAGGCAGCCGAAGAAATAATCAGAGAAACAACTGTAACAGTCAGAAGCGATCCGAGTATATACGCGGTACGTTTTGTTCCTTTCCCGATTATCTGGCGAATACTAAGAGAAGTATAATCCGATGAGAAAACAAGAGCAGCATATATACCGACAAGCAACAGGAACAGGCCACCGCTAAGCGCATCGTACGTAGAGGTGAAACCCTCAATCTTTAATTCCGGGTTTGATTGTAAAGTGGTTGTCACTTTGATCAGATCGAATACGTTACTCAGAAGAGCTATCATTAACAAAATGTAGAAGCCCTTTGTCTTAAAACATTTGTACATCTGTGCCGAGATCACATTATGCATTTTGAACACCTCCTCCCATCTTCTCAACGAAATATGTCTCCAGATCCTGTCCCACCGTACCTATGCTTTCCGCATACATTCCTTTTTCTCCGAGTGCCCGGTTTATCTTTCCACTAAGTCCGGTGTCGCAGTATACCATGACTTTTCCTCCGTCGATAACCTTATAATCGTTGAGCTTCATCTCCTCAAGGGTGACTACGACCTTCCTCGGGTCAAGGCCCTCTATTCTGACGGCTTTGCGTGTTTTTTCAAGAAGTTCCTCGTACGTGATTTCATCGACAAGCACTCCCCTGTCGATCACTCCGAATCTGGTTGCCAATCTCTCGAGTTCACCAAGAATATGTGACGAGATAAGAAGGGTAACTCCTTTCTCCTTATTAAGTTTCAAAAGCAGCTTTCTGATATCGACAATACCCGTGGGGTCAAGTCCGTTTATCGGCTCGTCAAGGATCAGCATGTCAGGATAACCGATGAGTGCGATTCCAATCCCGAGGCGCTGTTTCATTCCGAGAGACAGTTGCTTTGTCTTTTTCTTTTTTGCTTCGGATATACCGACATAGTCAAGGATCTCATCAATATTCTTCTTATCAGTGATACCGAGAAGCTTATTGTAAAACATCATGTTTTCCCATACCGTGAGTTCCGGATAAAGAGACGGACTCTCAATAAGGCATCCTATCCTTGATAAAGTCTTTGTGTTGTCTTTCTCGCCGAAGAATTCATAAGCGCCCGAAGTAGGAGCGGCAACCCCACCGATCATCTTCATAAGCGTTGTTTTCCCTGCGCCGTTTCTTCCTATCAGGCCGTATATATCGCCCTGCTCAATATTCATCGATACATGATCCACTACAGTGTTTTTCCCGTAAACCTTTGTGAGCGAATCTGTTCTCAGTACAGAAGCCATGATTTGTTCCCTCTCTTTCTTCTCGTTCTGAATCTGATTCTACATCCGAATTATAAAAGAGTCCTTTGAAAAGATTAAAGAAAGTATAAAGAATAATAAAAAAGCTACCCGTTTTACTCGCAGGTAGCTTTGTATGATTTGTTTAATCATCAGCCGATTTAACCACTTCTATTTGTGTCGGTGTAATCTCATATGCTGTTTTATCGAAGTCTGTATAAGTGACCGAAATTACGTCACCTTTTTTAAGGAATCCTTTATTGAAATTGTCTGTAGCGTAGTTAAAACTGGGAACCAATACTACCGTGCTCCCGTTGGCAAAGTTCTTATCCTCTCCTGATAATATTACCTTGTATTGACCGCTGTCCAGCACTTCAACAACCTCCGCTATCATCTCAAATTTCGTTACAGATGAATCAGGTTGCGGATTATTGTTAAAAGTCACGATCAATACTCCCAATGCTATAATACAAAGGCAAGCTGCAATGCCAACACAACGCCATAATTTGCTCTTGTGTTTAGCAGGAATGTATTCAACTGCCCACGATACAAGATCATCATCCATATAATTCATTGCATCTACGATTCTGGGGATTTTCATAATTCAACACCTTCCTTTCTCAAGTATTCTCTCAACCTGCTTCGGGTGTGATAAAGTAAACTTTTTATCTTACTTTCAGAGAATGAATATCGGGTTGCAATGTCTTCAACAGAATCAAAAAACCAGTATTTTCGTATAAATACAGCGCGGGCGTCAGGCTTCTCGTGCATTAGAAATTCACTGATCAATTTACCGATTTCTGCATTTTCTATGTTAGAAACGATACTGTTATCCGGCAAAACATATTCCAGTTCAGAAAATGAAACAAGCGATTCCGGTGTTCTTTTTATTGCCTTATTATACTGCAATTTTTTTAAAGAAAGGTTTCTCGTTATCTTACAGATAAAAGCTTTAAAGTTATTTGGTCTGGTTGGCGGGATTTTATTCCATACACTCAAATATGTATCGTTCACACATTCCTCCGAATCTTCGTCATCTCCCAATACATTAATAGCTACATTAAAACACAGGCGGCCATATTTTTTATCAGTTTCCTGAATAGCCTTTTCATCGCGTTCAAAGTACAACTCGATAATTGATAAATCGTCCATGTGTCCACCTGCCGTTTTATTCTCTAATCCTTTTTATCCGATCAGTACGATCTCATTAATTGCTTCTGTTTGAAAACAATCGTTTAACAGAATTCTATCATATAACTATATAAAAATCTGCATTCTAATGTATTTTTATTACAAAAAAGTTCATCTAAAAGGATGGAGCTTCGCATAAGCGAAGCCCCCATATAAGAATTAATAATTCTCAATATTACCCGATTTCACAACCAAAGTATGAGTAGCATTTGCAGCGGTGATGACGCCGATTACTCGCGTTGTTCTCCCACCGTCAATCGTCCCCCAATATGCAGCTCCGCCACTATCACCGGCCTGCACAGCATAGTCAGTCTGAATCAGATCCGTCCAACTCATTCCGTCCTGTTGGTTGTAATAGC
>CACZPW010000257.1 GCA_902783115.1 uncultured Ruminococcus sp.
ATCAGCGGTATCATAGCGTATCCTCCGCCGAATGTAAATGCTCCTATTTTCATAAATGTCAGGAACAGATCAAGATTTTTATGCATTCTATCACCCTACAAATACAATGACAAAGTAAATTTATCAATCGTTATTATACCACATCCGGGCGTTTACGTCAATCAAACACTCCATCTGATTTTATATGTAGAGGAATGATCGAATAATAGCACTACGAATTATGAGAGGAGAAACTATTTGAGTAACATATTGGAGACAAAAGAAAAGAATGGAAAAATTAAAAGCAAACCGACAGAGCATAGTATCTCTATCGGTGGTATGACTTATGTTATTGTGTCGCATTTCAGTGATACATCAACCGATACGGCGAAAGAAAAAATCGAAAGACTGATCAAACGTGATGTCAGCGCGTCTTGATATCAATAAATAAAGTGTAGACAGCCAAACAAAATCACTGCATTATATTGCAGACTTTCACAGGACGATGCCAATCTCGGTGAATCCAACAGCATTACCAACCAGAAGAAAATGCTTGAAAAATATGCTGCAGATAACGGGTTTGATAACTTCCGGTTCTATGTTGATGACGGATACAGCGGTATAAAATTCGACAACCGTCCTGCATTTCTTGAGATGTATTCTGAGATCGAAAACGGAAATATCGGTACAGTTATCACTAAAGATCTGTCTCGCTTCGGCAGAAATTATCTGCTTGTCGGACAGTATCTTCAGATCATATTTCCGAAGTATGGTGTGAGATATATCGCAGTTAATGACAATGTTGATACGACACATGGTGATGATGAATTTACAGAGCTGAGGTCGCTTTTTAATGAGTGGTACGTTCGCGATACGAGTAAGAAGATCAAAGCTGTAAAGCTTGCGCAGGCTATGAGCGGCGAGAGAGTGAACGGGTCTGTTCCTTATGGGTATATGCTTTCACCCGAGGACAAAAATCGTCTTATTGTTGATGAAAAATACGCGCCTGCAATACGGGATATGTTCAGAATGTACGCCAACGGAGCGGGTGTGACAACCATTATTCGTCACCTGAAAGCGCAAAAATTCCCGAAACCTGATGTAATGAAAAAGCTGAAAAAAGATCCTAATTTTGAAATTTCTACCATTGCCGATCCTTACGTCTGGTGCAAACGCTCGATAAATATAATGCTCAACAATCCAGTCTATCTCGGGCATACATACACGCATCGCTCGGGTACGGTCTCTTACAGATCAAACAAGAAAATTTCATATCTGCAGGATCAGCAGTTTGAGTTTCTGAACACACATGAGCCTTTGGTTGACCAAGACACATGGAATACCGTTCAGCGCAGAAAGGCAGACCGTCCAAAAGTCAGCCGTCAAAACGAAGTGGACAGCTTTTTTGAACTTCTGTTCTGCGGAGACTTCGGAACTCGAATGTCAGTTCATCGGGAATACAGAAGACCAAGAATTTACTATACCTGCGAAGGTTACCGTTTGCGACGAGAAAAAACAGATCAATGCACCACGCACTTCATAAGCAAGAAAATCGTAAAAATCGTTGTTCTTGATGACCTGATAAGGGTGACTTCCGAAGCACGCCAGCATCGTGATAGGTTCATAGAGATATGCAAAGCGAATACGACATCTTCAACTAAGAAAGAACAAACTGCAAAGAAACGAGAGCTTGCGAAAGCTGAAAAACGTCTGGCGGAAGTTAAAAGATTGTTCGTGAAGATCTACGAAGACAACTCTCTTGGTAAGCTGACTGACGAGGATTATGCATTGCTGTCATATACCTATAAAAAATAGCAGGAACAGCTTGAACAGATGATTTCCGATTTGACCGCAGAATTAAAGCAGATACATGACGATGAAGAAAACACCGAGCGTTTCTTGAAGATTGTAGACAAATACACCGATATCACCGAGCTGACCTACGACTTGCTAAGGGATTTCATCGACAAGATCTACATTTACGAGAAAGACAAGGTATACAAAACACGTAAGATCGAGATATTCTATAATTATGTTGGAAATATCTCGTAAAAAAAATTTATTTTGTACGGAGTGGGAGGGCTACTGAAGAAAGGCTCCTCCTCAAACTCCTCCCCGAAAACTTTTGCCTCTTTTTGGCAGGGGGCAGACACGTTTATAAAGAAAGCGCAGTACGAT
>CACZPW010000258.1 GCA_902783115.1 uncultured Ruminococcus sp.
AACGTATTCGGCGGCAGCGTGCCGAAAAACTACTTCCCGGCAGATGAAAAGGGCTTGAGGGACAGCACGCAGCACGGTGTTCTTGCGGGCTACCCCGTTGTTAATTTGAAGGCTACATTGCTTGACGGTTCATATCACCCCGTTGACTCTTCGGAAATGGCGTTCAAGACCGCCGCATCCATTGCATATAAAGAGGGTATGAAGCAGGCAGGCCCCGTTATCCTTGAGCCTATCGGATATCTGAAGGCGTATGTTCCCGAGGCTATAATGGGCGACGTTATCGGCGATATCAATAAGCGCCGAGGCAGAATCATGGGTATGGGCGAAAGCGATAAACCGGGTCTTAACCTTGTTGAAGCGGAGATCCCTGTATCGGAGATGTATAAGTATTCTACCGATTTAAGGGCTATGAGCGGCGGCGCAGGCTCGTTCACATTTGAATTCGTAAGATACGAAAGAGCACCTATGGAGGTTGCAAATAAGATTATCGCCGCGTCAAACGAATAATAACATAAACATAAAAGAACGCAGCTTTTAACGGTTGCGTTCTTTTTATGTTTGATTATCAATCATGCAAATGTCTGTTATCGATAACTCTCTTTGCCTTGCCTTCGCTTCTCTCGATTGATTTCGGTCTTAACAGGTGGATCTTTGCACCTATGCCGAGCGTTGATCTGAGCTGTGTTTCAAGTCTGCGCTTTTCTGCGTCTACATCACCGTTGAATCTCGGGCTCAGCTCTACGTTTATATCAAACGTATCGGTATTGTTTACTCTGTCAACAACTATCTGATAGTTAGGCGACACCTCGATACTGTTCCTTAACAGCACCTCTTCTATCTGCGACGGGAACACGTTCACACCTCTTATGATAAGCATATCGTCGGTTCTGCCGGCGGGCTTCTTCATTCTTACATGAGTTCTTCCGCACTGACAGGGCGTGTAATCGAGGCGACACAGATCTCTTGTTCTGTATCTTAACAGCGGCTGTCCCTCTTTTGTTATCGTGCTTAACACAAGCTCGCCGAACGAGCCCTCGGGCAGTACCTCGCCCGTATCGGGATCGATTATCTCAGGTATTATCATATCCTCGCAGATATGCATTCCGCTCTGGTACTCGCACTCATATGCAACACCCGGTCCCATTATCTCGGTAAGTCCGTAAATGTCGTATGCCTTTATGCCGAGTGATTCCTCTATCTGACGGCGCATTTCCTCAGTCCAAGGCTCTGCGCCGAATATTCCTGCCTTTAATTTGAGCTGATGCTTTACGCCCATTTCCTTTACCGTCTCGCCTATATACATCGCATACGACGGAGTACAGCAAAGATGCGTGCTTCCCAAATCACACATAAATCGAATCTGGCGCTCCGTGTTTCCCGACGATGTAGGGATAACCATTGCTCCCACCTTTTCAGCGCCCTGATGTGCGCCCAAGCCGCCAGTAAACAAGCCGTAGCCGTAGGACACCTGAACAATGGACTTTTCATCGCCGCCCGTCGCTACAAGCTGACGTGCAAAACCGTTTGACCATTGGTCAAGGTCGTTCCTTGTATAGCCCGCAACTATCTGCTTGCCCGTCGTTCCCGACGACGCCTGTATGCGGACAATATCACGCTTGTGTACGGCAAGAAGCTGGTAAGGATAATAATCTCTTAAATCCTGCTTTGTCGTAAACGGAAGCTTTGCTATATCCTTAAGCTCCTTTATATCCTTCGGTTTTACGCCCACATCGTCCATACGTTCCTTGTACATGGGTACGTTATCGTAAAGTCTTCTTACCTGCCACTTGAGCTTTTCAAGCTGATGCTTTTTTATCTCCTCACGGGGCATAGTTTCGATTTCCGGCTGGAAATACTTTCTTTCCAAATTCAATCACTCTCCTTGTATATTTATATTTTTATTCCGTCTCATATTTTGTGTTATACCCTATTATAGACCTCTTTAAAATAATTGTCAACAAATGTTAGGGCTACTTTTAAAATTTTATGCCACATATTTTAAATTACGCCCTCATATATTTAAACAAAGTATGTTTTGTGCGCCTATCCCCCCACGGGTGCCGGCGCGGAAAGGTCGGTGGATAAATGAAGGACTACATAGAAGAGCGTGCTGTGGAGCTTGCAAAATACATCGTTTCAAACAGTGCCACAGTCCGCCAAACCGCAAAAACCTTTAATGTGAGCAAAAGCACGGTACATAAGGACGTTCACGAAAGACTGAAAAAAATCAATCCCGCCCTGTACAGACGGGCGCAGGCTATCCTTGAATTCAACAAATCCGAACGCCATATACGCGGTGGCATGGCAACACGCCAAAAATATAAGCTCATTCGTCAGAAAAGAGCCCTCAGGGCAAACATTCACTGTCTTTGACGCTGTAAAATTTTTACAAAAATTTACAGAAATTGTAAATTTTGCTGTTTTCTGTACTATAAAGCGGTCTGAACCCGTATTTTTTCAAAAAAACGAACAAATTTTCGCAAAAAGTGCTTGACACCGAACAAACTTTCTGGTATATTAGACTTAAAGAAAAGAACATGTGTTCGGTTTTCGTTTTTGCTATGGAGGATAAGGATATGAAAAAACAGTCAAGGAGAGAAATCAGACACAGAAAAGAACAGATTACACGCAGGAGGAGAAGACGGGTTTGCGCAAGGCTTATGCTGCTGTTTTCAACGCTTGCCCTGCTTACCGCTTTGGGTGTTAATTTTATAGGCACAGCCTTTGCATTCGACAGCTCGCAAAGGTACAGCGTAAAGGTTGCGCCGGGGGATACGCTCTGGAGCATTGCGCAGGAATATAACACAAAGAACAGGGATATTCGCGCGGTCGTGGATTCCATTATCCGCGCAAACGATCTGGATTCGACAGAGCTTCATGTTGGCGATAAACTGATTATCCCCGTAAAATAATAATTTTGCCCCATTCAATACTTTTATTTTTCAAAAAGAGAGCGTGCAAAAATTTTGCCGCCCTCTTTTTGATTTGATCGTTTTTTTATTTCTTTTTTGCCGCCTTTTTAGCTTTTATGACCGCCTGATATTCCTTCATATCCTTCGCGATCTCACCGCTTAACAGAAGCATACATATAAGGTTTGGAATTGCCATAAGCGCATTTGCGATATCCGAGAAATTCCATGCAACCTCCAATGTGGTCGTAGCGCCGACATACACGATAAGCGAGAATACGATTCTGTAGATCATATTATACTTATGTGTTCCGAACAGGTATTCAAACGCCTTTTCGCCGTGATATTCCCAGCCAAGAATTGTCGAGAATGCAAAGAGAGCGATACCTATTGATACCAAAACCGCACCGAAATCGCCTAAGATCGAGTTCTTGAATGCCTCTATCGTAAG
Organism: uncultured Ruminococcus sp.; assembly: GCA_902783115.1. Lineage (GTDB taxonomy): Bacteria > Bacillota > Clostridia > UBA1381 > UBA1381 > 12844. The sequence continues at coordinate 3,361 of CACZPW010000258.1, forward strand.
CGCCGCACCCTTTATTACTTCACCGTCTGCGCCTGTCATACCAAGCACTCCCGATGACGCTATCGCAAGACCTGTGATCGTACAAACAACTATCGTATCCCAGAAGGTACCCGTCATATTGATATAGCCCTGACCTACCGGCGTATCCGTAGATGCGGCAGCCGCCGTTATCGCAGCTGAGCCCATGCCTGCCTCGTTTGAAAAGACGCCTCTTGCAACGCCGAAACGCATCGCCTGCATCATACCCGCTACAACCGAGCCTGCCATGCCACCGCCAAGCGCCTTTACGCTGAACGCCATTACAACTATCTCACGAACGCCCGACGGTACATTTTTGATATTACAGATGATTACGATAAGTCCGCATATAATATAGAAGATCGCCATTAAAGGAACAACTATCGACGATACCTTCGATATCCATTTTATTCCGCCGATGATGATAACGAGCGCAAGCACCGTCAGCACTATACCGGTAACCCATGTGGGGGCATTGAAGGTGGTAAACAGCGCGTCGGATATGGAGTTTGCCTGCGTCAGATTACCGATACCGAAGGATGCGATAACCGCAAACAGCGCAAACAAGAATCCCAATACCACGCCAAGCCTTTTCCACGGGAGTGCCTTTTTCATTGTATACATGGGTCCTCCGGACATTTCGCCCTTTTCGTTTTCCTCACGGTATTTTATCGCAAGCATACACTCCGAAAACTTTGACGTAAGTCCGAATGCGGCACTTATCCACATCCAAACCAAAGCGCCCGGTCCGCCCGATACCATAGCCGTTGCAACGCCGACGATGTTACCGGTGCCAATCGTTGCCGCAAGCGCAGTCGTAAGTGCCGAGAACGGCGATACGTCACCCTTGCCGTTCTTCTTTCTTGCCTCCTTGCTGAGCGTCCGCTTTATGGCATAGCCCAGATTGCGCCAAGGCAAAAATTCCGTGCGTATCGTAAGGAATATGCCCGTACCCACCAAAAGAATGAGCATGACCGGACCCCATACGAACTCGTCAACAGCAGTTAAAATGTTGTTTAAAGCTTCCATTTTTTATTTTCTCCTTTTCCGTGTAGTTTCAGAAACAAAAAAGAGCATTTATATGCTCCGTTCAGATTTCGGATATAACGATTTTCAATCGAAATTCCTCCGTCCTTTTGCCTGAGAGATTGGATATCATTTCCGTACACCTTCGGCACTCATTTTATGAGCTTCTCCGGAGCGTTACAAACGGCATTTGAAAAATTTTCCGCCGTATACCGTCTCTAACCCTTATTTATTTCAACATCATATCCAGTATACCATATCCCCGCAAAATTGCAAGCTTTTTTTGGAAATGTTACCGTTTTCAAACACATTTGTAAATTTCGGTTTAGTGTGCCGCCCCTACGGCCGCGCCTGTATGCGATTGGTGTTGTGTGTAAACACGGACAGTCCGGGAGGCCTGTCCCTACATAACATACCAGAATGCAATTTTGTAGGGACCGGCGTCCCCGACGGTCCGTTACCATAATATCAATTCAGGCACACTACACCGGAATTTACCGTTCCGTATACGGAACAAAAAACCGGCATCACTTCAGCATGCCGGTTTTTTTGTATTTATTACTCAATTATTCTGCTTTTTCGGCGGGAGCTTCCTCAGCCTTTTCCTCTGCGGGTGCTTCCTTCTCTGTTGCCTCCGGCTCTGCCGCTGCAGGTGCCTCAGCCTCGTCATCAGCGCTGTCCGCTTTCTTTGCCGCCTTTTCGCTGTCCTTCCTTAACTGCAAAGACTTTGTATCAACAGCCGTTCTTATTTCCTTCCACTTTGTATCGGGCGTTACCTCATCGCCAAGCTCGTACTGAGTCTTGAACTCGTCAAACTTGTCCTCGCCGCCGATATAATCCTTAATGGCGATCTCACCCTCAACGATATGCCACGGAGTCGCCTCGGTTATTTCCTCGCCGTCTTCCGTTTTATCGGGAACATGAAGTATCTCCTTAAGCTGTGCAAAGTCGATACCGCAAACGTCCTCTGCGTAATTCTTTGCGGGCATCATATACAGAGCAACCATTTCCGCCGTACTTGCGCTCATATTTGCGGGCAAGCCATACTTTTCAAGGAACTCCGGCACCGTCATACCCATCTGCTCGGATACGCTTCCTACGGTATTCCCCGTAACGTCAACAAAGCCCTTGTGGTTATACGGATTGCAAAGCTTGGGCAGCCAACCCGCGTATGTGCTGAACTTTATGCCGCCGTTTGAATCCTTTACAACAAATCCGCTCAGTAACGCACCCAAAACAACAATAACTGCCGCAACGATCGCCGTTACCTTCTTTGCCGTCTTTGATTTCTTAGCTTTTACAGCCGCCTCTTGGGCGTCACGCTCAGCCATTGCCTGCGCAACAGCCTTGTCAACCTCCGAAATCTCCTCAACAACAGCCTCTGCTTCGTCTGCAACTTCCTCTGCCGCATCTTCGATCTTTTCTTCAACTGCCGCAACGGTTTCCTCAACTGTTTCCTCTGCCGCTTCTGCAGTTTCTTCCACTGTTTCTACAGCTTCTTCTACTGTTTCTTCCGCCGCTTCTACAACTTCTTCGACAGTTTCCTCAACCGCCGCAGCCGCATCCTCAACAGCGTCCTTCGCTTCGGCAACCGTTTCTTCAACGGCGTCCTTTACCTCTTCGATATCTTCATTAAAATTCTTCTCGTCTGCCATAATAATTAAAACCTTTCTATATTATTTAATAATTTTATTCAGCCGTTTTCTCTGCAGGTGCTTCTGTGGGAGCTGCCTCGGCTTCTTCCTCCTCCGGAAGCGGAGTCGGCACATCAAGCGTCGGACCTGCGTTTATTATCTCCTCAAGCTTGTCGGTTGCTTCCTTGAGCGACATTTCGTCGGTGATCGAGCTTAAATCGTAGCCCGCATTCTTGTACTGCTCTACCATCTCCTCAAAATCCTCGCCGACATACTTCTTGAACGGGATCTTTGTCTGAGCCTCTCCCCATACGGTATCCTTGGTTACGCCATAATCTGCCGCACCCCAGTCCGTAAGGAGCTTTTCAACGTCGGTCGCTTCCTCTGCGCCGTTGCTCTCGTCAATGAACTTATAACGGTTTTCAACGGTCATCATATCGGTCAACTCGGTCTGCGTTGATGTTTTTGAAATATCGCCGCCAAGAGAGAGACCGTACTTTTCAAGATATTCGTCAACGGAGATGCCTGCCTGTGACGCAAGATACCTCAATGTCGGCTCCGTTTCGCCGCTCTGTATCTTTTTCGTTTCCTCTGCTATCGCCTTTTCTTCCACGTTTGCTGCAATCTTACCGTATGTTGCAAAAACTGCCAGTCCGGCAACTATCAGGATTATAATAACGACTGCCAGCGTCATCATTTTATCCATGGGTGTTGCTTTTTCCTTAACCGGTCTTGCCATATTTATTTTCTCCTTTCATTTGTATGCGCATAAAATGCACTTATCATATCTTTTATACTATACCACTAACAGGCAAAAAAATCAACTGTTTTTGACTAACTTAAATATTAAATTTTTGTAAATCAACAAAAAAGCTGCGGCAAAAGCTGTAAACAGCCTTGCCGCAACCCGTTAATGCTTTTATGCGTAAATTGAATTACTCCTCAACTGCCGTAACAACGCCCGAACCAACTGTTCTGCCGCCCTCACGGATAGCGAAACGAAGACCAACCTCGATAGCGATAGGAGTGATAAGCTCAACGTTCATCTTTACGTTATCGCCGGGCATACACATCTCAACGCCCTCGGGTAACGAGATAACACCTGTAACGTCAGTTGTTCTGAAATAGAACTGAGGTCTGTAGTT
>CACZPW010000259.1 GCA_902783115.1 uncultured Ruminococcus sp.
TGTAACAGCCTTACCGATATATATTATGAGGGAACCGAATACGACTGGGCAAATATTTACGGCGCCGTTTACGACGACAAGGTAAAAGCCCTTTATAACGGCGGTCATGTGCATTTCGCGCCCGAAAACAACTCCTGCGGCGCGAATCTTACCTATACGATTACAAACGGCACTCTTTATATAAACGGTACGGGCGCAATGTACGATTGGGATTCCTTTATAGATGTGCCCTGGTGCTTTGACAGAAACGATATTGACGAGGTAGTTATAGGCAGCGGCGTAACGCATATAGGCGATCACGCGTTCTACGGCTGTGCATATTTAGGTGATGTCACTATTCCGGACAGCGTAACAAGCATAGGTGATTACGCGTTTGCAAAATGCCCGTATCTTACTGCGATCGACTTCCCTCAGTATCTTGAAAGTATAGGCGATTACGCCTTCTGGGATTGTACCGACCTTATGACAGTTACACTTCCGAATAGCTGTGAAACTGTCGGAGAAAGCGCGTTCCGAGGCTGTTCATCGCTTCTGACAGCAACGCTTTCGACATCTCTCGATAAGGTTTCGTGGGCTATGTTCGCTGACTGCGCGGCTCTTACAAGTATAACCTTGCCGGCAGGAGTTACGGAAATCGAAAACAACGCCTTTAACGGCTGTACATCTCTTGAAACGGTAACGCTTCCCGATAGCGTGACTACGATAGGGAACGGGGCATTTTTCGGCTGTGATAGGCTTAGCTATGTTTATTACGGTGGAAGCTACGGCGACAGACAGAATAATGTTAAAACAGGCGCAAAAACAAGAAAGGTAAACGACGCAAACTGGAATTACGGCGTAACGCATACATTAAGCCTTGTTCCGGCTGCTGAGCCTACCTGTTCATCACCGGGACACGCGGCATATTATGAATGTTCGCACTGTGATAAGCTGTTTGAGGACGCCGACGCTGTTCACGAAGTAAGCCTTGCCGATATACAGATTCCTGCAAAAACTCATAACCTTGCGCACAGATTTGCAAAGGCGGCGACCTGCCAAAGCGAGGGATGTGTTGAGCATTACGAATGTATCTACTGCCATATGACTTTTGCGGACGAAGAAGGGGAAACGCGGTTATACAATGTTGATATTCCGGAGACGGCGCACGATGTTGAATGGATGCAGCCGACAGAGGCAACCTGTGAGGAGCCGGGCTACGACGCGCATTATGAATGTGTCAACTGTCACACCTTCTTTACAGGTCCCGAAGGAATGGTGGAGGATATACCCGATATTCATATAACCGATCCCGCAACGGGACACGATTGGGAGTTTACCGAATGGTATTGGGCAAAGGACTGCAGCTCATGCTTTGCGCTGTTTACCTGCAAAAATGACAGCGAACATGTGATGCCCGTTGATGCCGAGATAACAAGCGAAGTCGCTGAAGGAGACTACTATGACGACCATACGGTCACGACATATACGGCAACGGTAACATTTGATGGCAAAACATATACCGATACAAAGAAACGCACAAGCGCGTACTTCGGATTGCTTGAGTCGAATGATGAAAGAATGGTTGATTACAGCCTTTTCCTCGATGAAGGTGAGCTTTGGATCAACGGAGATGTATCCGTATCAGAGCCTGTTTATGTCGGATTTTATGACATATCCGGCAGGCTTAAGGATATTCGCTTATATACCGGCGAAACCTTGGAGGCGGACGGAATTGAGATAACGCCGGACGTTGCGACAATAAAAATTATGTGGTGGAAAGCTGACAGTATGCAGCCTAACTGCACAAATGCAGTAATCAGCTTACAATAAGAATATCACGAATTGTATATCTTGACTAAAATTATGAAAACGGATCGTCGGGAACGCCGATCCCTACAAAAAGCATATTGATATGTATTGTAGGGACACTCGTCCCCGGCTGTCCTTTTTTTGTTCCCGACTGCCCGCAATACATACCCATATTTATTCCTTTGCCGCTACCGAAATTTGCGGCATACTGCACATAAGGTATGCAACCTCAGCCTCTGCCTGGACATTATCCGAATCGGGAATTATCTCTATCCTTACATTGGGATAAAGGGTCGTAAGCGATCTTAAATAGTATTCCGGCTCCTTTTCTATTTCACTTAGCTTTATATGAAACGTAAACGGAACCTTCAGGGACAAATAGCATTGTATCTCATATATTACGGAAATTATACCCATAACGGTAAATATCGACAAAAAGCACATTGTAACAAACGACAGCATATACATCACCTCTCTGTTAATAATAGTATATGTATAAAAAATATTTTTGCGCATAGCAAATATTATCCAATCTATCTAAAAATTTATGCCCGTACTTGACAATAGAGTGCAAATTCTGTAGAATAATAAACAGATTGGTTGAATAATTATTCGGCGGAACAGGAGATATAATAATGGGACTTACTTTAACGGAGAAGATTTTATCTGCTCATCTTGTTGAGGGTGAAATGGTAAAGGGCAGCGAGATTGGGATAAGGATCGACCAGACCTTGACTCAGGATGCAACGGGAACAATGGCATATCTTGAATTTGAGGCAATGGGCGTTCCGAGAGTAAAAACCGAAAGGTCTGTTGCATATATTGACCATAATACCCTTCAAAGCGGGTTTGAAAATGCGGATGATCACAGATTTATAGGCTCAATAGCCAAAAAACACGGTATCTACTTTTCAAGACCGGGTAACGGTATCTGCCATCAGGTACATCTTGAACGCTTCGGAATCCCCGGTAAAACTCTTATCGGTTCTGACAGCCACACTCCCACAGGCGGCGGTATCGGTATGATAGCCATAGGCGCAGGCGGTATGGACGTTGCGGTTGCGATGGGCGGCGGTACATATTATATTACCTGTCCAAAAATCGTAAATGTAAGACTTAGCGGCAAGCTGCAGCCGTGGGTCAGCGCAAAGGACGTGATTTTGGCGGTACTTAAAAAGCTGTCCGTAAAGGGCGGCGTCGGGAAGGTCATAGAATATACAGGCGACGGCGTAAAAACATTATCCGTTCCCGAACGTGCTACAATAACCAATATGGGTGCGGAGCTTGGCGCAACCACTTCAATATTCCCGTCCGATGATGTAACGCTTGCGTTTTTGAAGGCGCAGGGCAGGGAGGACGTATGGATTCCTTTGTGTGCGGATAATGATGCGGAATATGACGAGGTCATCAATATCGACTTATCCGGGCTTGTTCCGCTTGCGGCGTGTCCTCATTCTCCGGACAATGTAAAGAGCGTAAGCGAGATAGGCGCAATGAAAATCGACCAGGTATGTATAGGCTCATGCACTAATTCATCGCTTCTTGATATGATGAAGGTTGCGCATATTTTAAAAGGAAAAACGGTACATCCGGACGTATCACTCGCTATCGCACCGGGCTCAAAGCAGGTGCTTACAATGATGGCGGAGCTTGGACTTTTGGAGATTATGATAGATGCGGGCGCAAGAATATTAGAGAGCGCCTGCGGTCCGTGTATAGGTATGGGGCAGTCGCCAAATTCCGCAGGGATATCGTTAAGAACATTTAACCGTAATTTCGAGGGAAGGTCGGGTACAAAGGACGGACAGATATACCTTGTTTCGCCCGAGCTTGCCGCAATATCGGCGATAAAGGGAGTTTTAACGGATCCGAGAACTGTTGGCGAAATGCCGGAGTTTAAGCTTCCGGAAAAATTTAAGATAAATGATAATATGATCGCTCTGCCGGTCGACGAAAAGGATATGGACAGCGTTGAGATTTTAAGAGGTCCGAACATCAAGCCGTTCCCTGTATCAAAGCCTATGCCCGATAAAATCTGCGCGGCTGTAAGCTTAAAGGTGGGCGATAATATAACAACCGACCATATTATGCCCGCAGGTGCAAAGATTTTGCCGCTTCGGTCAAATATCCCGAAAATTTCGGAATACTGCTTTGCGGTATGTGATGAAAAATTCCACGACAGAGCTTTGGAAATGGGAAAGAGCGTTATAATAGGCGGCTCAAACTACGGTCAGGGCTCATCCCGTGAGCATGCGGCTTTGGCACCGCTGTATCTTGGCGTTAAGGCGGTAATAACAAAATCGTTTGCAAGAATACACATGGCAAACCTCATAAATGCTGGTATAGTGCCGCTTGTATTTAAAAACGAGGCCGATTATGACAGGATCGGCGAGGGCGATGAGATCGTGATTGATGATATAATAAATCAGATCAAAAACGGAGCTCTGATCATTGCCGAAAACAAAACAAAGTCGTTCACATTTGAGCTTATCGGCGATTTTTCGGACAGACAGAAAAATATGCTTTATGCGGGCGGACTGTTAAACTATACAAAAGAACAGAATAATTAGATTATACAAGGCTTGGCAGACGCCGAGCCTTTTGAATACGGATCATGTATAAGATAAAAGAAACGATAATCGTAGAGGGCGTATACGATAAAATAAAGCTGTCACAGCTTATAGACGGCGTTATATTTGTAACAAACGGATTTACAGTGTTTAAAAATCCCGATATGCAAAACACTATCAGGGAATTGGGTAAAAAAACGGGTATCGTTATTTTAACCGACAGTGACAGTGCGGGCTTTAAGATACGGAATTTTGTAAAGCAGCTGCTTCCCTCTGAGCTTGTAAAGCATGCCTATATACCGGATATACCGGGAAAGGAAAAGCGAAAACGCATTGCGGGCAAGGAAGGCATCTTGGGAGTTGAGGGCGTCAGTGATGAGCTTATAATCGAGGCATTAAAGCGATCGGGCGCAACGGTTGACGGCGAAACACAGGAAAAACGGCAGGCTGTTACAAAGGCGGATATGTACCGTTTGGGGCTGTCGGGAGGAAATGACAGCGCAAAGCTGCGTGAGTGGCTTACAGAAGAAATGGGGCTTCCGTATAAAATATCGGCAAATATGCTGCTTGACGTTATAAACAGGCTCACTACCCTTGATAAGCTTTGTGAACTTGTACAAAATATAAAGGCTCGTGATAGGTAAATTTTGTTGATAAAAATTCAAATAACTGTTGACAAACGTAAAAATATAGTGTAGAATACCACCTGTAAAGTAAAAAACCTTTACAGGTGGTATTTATGGATAAGAATGTAAACATAAGTATTTTGATGGATTTTTACGGTCAGCTTCTTACCTTAAAACAACTTGACGCAATGGATTTATATTATAACAACGATTTGTCGTTATCTGAGATCGCCCTGGAGCTTGGGATAAGCCGCCAGGGAGTAAGGGATTCGATAAAAAGGGGCGAAAAGCAGCTTTACGAGCTTGAAGAAAAGCTCGGGCTTGTAAAAAGATTCAATGATATATCAAAAAATATCGACATTATGAATTCCGTTATCGACAGTCTGCAGATTGCGGACGGCGATAAGGAAAAGCTTGATAAAATTAAAGAAATATCGAAAGGTCTTACAAAGGATCTGTAGATATATGTAAACGGGGTGATAGCACATGGCATTTGAAAGCTTGGGTGAAAAGCTTCAGGGCGTTTTTAAAAAGCTCAGAGGCAAAGGAAAGCTTAACGAAAAAGATATAAATGACGCCATGCGTGAAATAAAGCTTGCGCTTTTGGAGGCCGATGTCAACTTCAAGGTCGTTAAGGACTTTGTAAAGGTGGTATCGGAAAAGGCTGTGGGTACTGAGATACTCGAATCTCTTACACCGGCTCAGCAGCTTGTAAAGGTTGTAAACGACGAGCTTACAAATATGATAGGCGGAGAGGCGGAGCCGTTAAGGTATTCAAAAAAACCGCCCACTGTCATAATGATGTGCGGCCTGCAGGGTGCGGGTAAAACTACGGCTTCTGGTAAACTTGCTTTAAATCTTACAAAAACGCAGAACAAGCGGCCGCTTTTGGTCGCCTGCGATATATACAGACCTGCCGCAATAAAGCAGCTTGAGGTCTTGGGTGAGCAGATAAATACGCCGGTGTTTAGCATGGGTACGGGTGTAAGTCCCGTAAAAATCGCAAAAGAGGCTATCGCTCACGCTATAAAGCACGGAAATGATCCCGTAATACTCGATACTGCGGGACGCTTGCATATAGACGATGAGCTTATGAAGGAGCTTGCGGATATAAAATCCGCCGTAGACCCGACGGAGATATTGCTGGTTGTCGATGCGATGACAGGTCAGGATGCGGTAAACGTCGCACAAGCGTTTAATGAACAGCTTGACGTATCGGGTGTGATCTTATCAAAGCTTGACGGTGATACAAGGGGCGGTGCCGCGCTGTCGGTAAAGCAGGTGACGGGTAAGCCCATAAAATTTGCTTCTGTCGGAGAAAAGCTTACCGATCTTGAACCGTTTTATCCGGACAGGATGGCGTCAAGGATCTTAGGTATGGGCGACGTGCTTACGCTTATTGACAGAGCGCAGGAGGCGATCGACGAGAAAGACGCCATTGAGCTTGAAAAAAAAATACGGAAGCAGGAATTCAATCTTGACGATTTTTTACAGCAGTTTAAGCAGATAAGGAAATTAGGCTCCATATCCTCAATTCTCGGAATGATCCCCGGTGTTGATGCCAAAATGCTTGAAAACGTAGACAGTGAAGAAAACGAGAAAAAGCTCAAGCATACGGAAGCCATCGTACAGTCGATGACTATGAAGGAGAGAACAAACCCGAAAATAATCGGCGCAAGCAGAAAGGTGCGTATTGCAAAGGGCAGCGGAACGACGGTGCAGGAGGTCAATCAGCTTTTAAAGCAGTTTGAACAGATGCAAAAAATGATGAAGCAGCTTAGCAGTCCAAAGCAGGCGCGCATGTTAAAGAGAATGAGAAAATTCGGAAGATAGTCAATAAGGTATATAAATACTTTATATATAGATATTCATATCAGGAGGTGAATCAAGTCATGGTAAAGATCAGGTTAAGAAGAATGGGTGCAAAGAAAACTCCTTTCTATAGAGTTGTTGTTGCCGATTCAAGATATCCCAGAAACGGTAGATTTATCGAAGAAATCGGAACATATAACCCGCTTACAGATCCTGCAACGGTAAACATTGATGCAGAGGCTGCAAAGAAGTGGATCGCTAACGGTGCGCAGCCTACAGATACTGTAAAGGCACTGTTAAAGAAGTCAAATATTCTGTAATGCATGGAGGTAGAGGCTAATGAAAACTGTTTTAGAGATAATAGCCAAATCACTCGTGGATAACCCTCAGGAGGTTAATGTAACAGAAGTTGACAATGCGGATAGCTCAGTTACTTTAGAGCTCAGGGTAGCTCAGAGTGATATGGGTAAGGTTATAGGTAAGCAGGGACGTATCGCAAAGGCGATAAGAACTGTGGTAAAAGCTGCTGCAAACAATGAAAATAAAAAGGTTACAGTAGATATTATCTAAAATATTACAGTAAGAGGGGTTGTTTGGTCAGTAAACAGCCCCTTTGAATTTGCGGGAGAAATAATATGGATCTATTAGAGGTAGGAAAGATAGTAAATACTCACGGGTTAAAGGGCGAGGTTAAGGTCGTACCCTGGACGGATTATCCCGATGATTTTGAGCATATAGCCTATGTTTTTGCGCGGACAAGACAAGGTGACGTTAAGCTTGATATAAATGGCATAAAATATCAGAAAAATAATGTTATCCTTAAATTTGAACAGATTAACGATATAAATGAGGCGCTTATGTATAAAAACGTAACGCTTCTTGCGCCGAGGGATATGTTTGATCTGCCCGACGGAGTGTATTTCATTGCGGATCTTATAGGGCTTGATGTGTATGATATTGAAACAAACGCGCCTATCGGCGTAATTGCAGACGTCTTTAACACAGGCAGCAGCGATATTTACGATGTAAAAAGAGATGGCAAGAAAAATCTGCTTATTCCCGTTATAGACGATGTTGTAAAAGAGATAGATATGGAAAATAAGCGGGTATTTGTGTATATGATGGAAGGCTTGGACGATGAGGTTTGATGTTTTGACGCTCTTTCCGGGTATGTTTGAGGCAGTGCTTGGCAACAGCATTATAGGGCGCGCACGGGAAAAGGGTATAATTGCGCTGAATTTTATAAATATCCGCGATTTTTCGCTCGATAAGCATAAAAAGGTTGACGATACCCCGTACAGTGGAGGCGGAGGAATGTTGATGACTCCGCAGCCGATATACGACGCATATATGTCTGTCGTAAAGGACTTGGATTATAAGCCGTATACGGTTTATATGTCCCCTCAGGGGCGGGTATTTGACCAGGAGACGGCAAAGGAGCTTGTAAGTAAAAAAGAGCATATAATTATTCTTTGCGGTCATTACGAGGGCGTGGATCAGCGTGTTATTGACGAGATAGTCGATGATGAAATATCAATCGGCGATTTTGTGCTTACGGGCGGCGAGATACCGGCAATGGCGGTTATTGACGCCGTTTCGCGAATGATACCGGGAGTGCTGTCCGATTGCGGCTCATACCAAAACGAATCGCACTTTAACGGGCTTTTGGAATATCCCCAATACACAAAGCCGAGGGTGTGGAACGGTAGGGAAGTGCCTGAGATACTTATCGGCGGAAACCATGCTAAAATTGAAGAATGGAAAAGGGAGCAGTCAATAAAAAATACATTGAAAAAACGCCCCGACCTTATGAAAAATATCCCCTGATTTTCAGTGGATATTTTTTTGCCGTGAAATATAATAAGGGAAATATTTGTAAAATATTTGTAAATTTAAAAAATTTTAAAAAAACTCTTGACATATCAAACAGTGTTTGTTATAATTGTGGCAGATTAGATGAGATGAGAACAGAATAGAGCAGACGAGTATTTACAACCATGTATATTTCTACCCTGCGGATTTCTGTCCGCAGGGTATTTCTGTTTAAGCTCAAATACAAGAAAAAAGGAGTTAAAACTATGGAGAAGAAAAAAATCCCCTACAAAATCTATCTGGAGGAGTGTGAAATGCCAAAGGCATGGTACAATCTTCGTGCAGATATGAAAAACAAGCCGGCACCGCTTTTAAATCCGGCAACACATGAGCCTATGAGTGCCGAGGAGCTTGGCGGCGTGTTCTGCGACGAGCTTGTAAAGCAGGAGCTTGACGACACAACGGCATATTTTGAAATTCCCGAGGAAATAAGAGAATTTTATAAA
>CACZPW010000260.1 GCA_902783115.1 uncultured Ruminococcus sp.
GTGAGCAAGACCTCGCATGATATGGTATATTTTATGCGCCGTCTTACAGGCATAAAAAAAGTCGGGCATACCGGAACTCTTGATCCTCAGGCGTCGGGGGTTTTGCCGGTGTGTATCGGTTCCGCAACAAAGGCGGCGGATATGCTTACAAGCTCCGATAAGGGCTATGTTGCGGAATTTGTTTTGGGAAAGACCACCGATACGCAGGATATATGGGGAAACGTGCTATCTCAAACCGACGTAAACGTTGATGAAGAAAGCATAATCTCCGCAGTTAATTCATTTGTAGGCGAGTATTTGCAGATACCGCCCATGTACAGCGCCATAAAAAAGGACGGAAAAAAGCTCTACGAGCTTGCCCGTGAGGGAAAGACCGTCACAAGAGAGCCGAGAAGGGTAACGGTACACAGTATAGAAATCTTGAGCATCGGTAAGGAAATCAGGATAAAGGTATTTTGCTCAAAGGGTACGTATATAAGGACTTTGTGTGATGATATCGGAAAGCGGCTCGGTACGGGCGCATGTATGACAAGCCTTGAGCGAATAAAGGCGGGGCAGTTTGATATAGAAAATTCATATACCTGCGATGAGCTTACGGCGCTCAAGGAGGCGGGAAGGCTTGAAGACGCCGTGATCGGTACCGATGAGCTGTTTTTGCGGTATGAGTCTGTAAAGCTTACCCAAAACCAGACAAAAAGCGTAAAAAACGGCGTAATAATGACATATCATAAGCCTGACGGAATGTACAGGGTATATGATAATAACGGCGCATTTATCTGTATAGGCAGGGTAGAGGACGAAAAAATAAAGGTATATAAATCATTTTGGACATAAAAGCAGAGGGAGTGATAAGGTGGATATAATTTATGCTGAGCAGGTCGTTGATTTTGACGGAACGGCTGTTGCTCTCGGCAATTTTGACGGTCTGCATATCGCTCATATGTGTGTTATAAACAACGCAATAGACGCGGCAAGGGAGCGGGGCTTAAAATCGGGAGTTCTGCTTTTTGATGAGAACACAAAGAATTTCACGACCGATAGGAAAATAGAGCTTATAACCCCCAACGAGGCAAAGCTGGAGCTTTTGGCAAGGGAGCACCCCGATTTTGTATATATCAGGAAATTTACGCCTGAGTTTATGAAGCTCCCGCCCGAGGAATTTATAAAGCTGCTTTTAAAGAACGTTAAGGCAAAGGTAATATCCGTAGGCTATGACTACAGCTTCGGGCATAAGGCGGCGGGAAACGTCGAAATGCTAAAGGAGCTTGGCAAAAAATACGGATTTTCCGTCATCGTGACCGACCGTGTTACGATAGACGATAAAACCGTTTCATCGACATATATCCGTGAGCTTATAAAGTCGGGGGATATGGAGGAAACGGAGCGGTTTTTGGGCAGACGCTACTGTGTTGAGGGCAGAGTCATAAAGGGCAGGCAGAACGGTCAAAAAATGGGCGTCCCGACTGCTAATGTGGATTTTGACAGGAATATGGCGATCCCCGGGGAGGGCGTTTATGCGGGCATCACCTACGTTGACGGCAAACGCTTAAAATGCGTGATAAACGTGGGTAAAAATATCACCTTCGGCGCAAAAGAGCTTACGATAGAAAGTCATATCCTCGATTTTGACGGGGATATTTACGATAAATATATCCGTGTATCGTTTGCAACAAGGCTTCGGGACATGAAAAAATTCAGCGGCATGGACGAGCTTAAGCGGCAGATAGACAAGGATATCGAGAGAACAAGAAAAATGAGATTATAAAGGCGAATAAGCGTATGTTTACAAGTGTTATTTTAGCGGCAGGAATGGGTACAAGAATGAAATCCGAGATGCCCAAGGTGATCCACAGGGTATGCGGAAAGTCGCTTACCGGCTGGGTAATAGACGCATCGAAAAAAGCGGGTGCCAAGAGTGTTCTTGCAGTAGTGGGGCATAAGGCGGACATGGTAAAGGAAACTCTGGGCGATGTATGCGAGTATGCGCTGCAGAGCGAGCAGAAGGGAACAGGTCATGCCGTAATGCAGGCGGCTGATTTTATAAAGGCGCATAAGGGCGCAGTCGTTATCTTAAACGGCGACACGCCGCTTATTACGGCGGATACGATAAATAAGGCTATAAGCTATCATACGTCCGAGGGTAACAATGCGACTGTAATAACCGCAATTTTAGACGACGCTATGGGCTACGGAAGGATCGTAAGAGATGAAAACGGCGGCGTATTAAGGATAGTCGAGCATAAGGACGCAAGCGATGAAGAAAGAAAAATAAACGAGATAAATTCGGGTATGTACGTTTTTGACAGCGATTCGCTTATCGACGCATTGGGAAAGCTTACGCCCAACAATGCGCAGGGCGAATACTATCTGACAGATACCCTTGAGATACTCCTATCGCAGGGTAAGAGGGTAGGCGCATACGCAATTTCGGATAACGATGAAATAAGGGGTATAAACGACCGTGTTCAGCTGTGGGAGGCTGAGAGGATAATGCAGGAGAGGATAAACAGAATGCATATGAAAAACGGCGTTACCATACGCCTTCCCGAAACCGTTTTGATAGAATCCGACGTAGAGATTGGCTCCGATACGGTGATCGGACCGAATGTGGAGATAAAAGCGGGTACAAGAATCGGCAAAAACTGCGTAATAGGTGAGGGAACAAGGCTTGATAAGGCGATAATCCGTGATAACGTCGATATTTTAAAATCCGTGATATTAAGCTCCCAAATAGACGAGGGCACCCATGTAGGGCCGTTTGCATATGTAAGACCGGACTGCAGCGTCGGAAAGGACGTAAAGGTCGGGGATTTTGTGGAGCTTAAAAATTCAAATATAGGCGACGGCACAAAAATTTCGCATCTTACATACATAGGCGACAGCGACGTCGGTAAAGCCGTAAACTTCGGCTGCGGAACCGTTACCTGCAACTATGACGGCAAGCATAAATACAGAACCACGATAGGCGATAACTGCTTTGTGGGCTGCAACACCAACTTTGTATCCCCGGTAAAGGTGGGTGATAATGCGTATATCGCCGCAGGCTCGACCATAACCGAGGATATTCCCTCAAAAACGCTTTCCATTGCCCGTGCAAGACAGGTAAACAAGGATAATTGGACGGATAAGAGAAAATAATCGGCTTATTGCCTATTGACAAAAAGATTTAAGTTGTATATAATGGGAATAGAAAAAGGCAAGACCTTCAAACGGTTATGCCAAGAGTTTAGTTACAAAGTAACCGCAACCTTTAGCATCGGGGCGGTTACTTTGCATTTATAGTAAAAACTATGAGAGTGTTGCGCAAGACAACACAGTTATTTTACACATTCCCTGCAATAGCCGTAAAGCTCTAACTTATGACCGGTTATTGTAAAATCCGAAACGGTGGTATTATGGATAGGGCATATATCTATGTATTTGAGCTTATGGCAGGCAAGGCATATAGCAAAATGCTTATGCTCGTTTGCCGTAAGCTCATAAAATATACCGTCGGATAAGGGAATAGTCGTTTTTATCACTATGTTTTTTTCAAGCAGCTTATCCAATATCCGATACACCGTAGAGAGCGCGGTACCGGGCGTAAGGGTATGTATTTCCTCTGCGGTAAGCGGCTTGTCCGCCGAGTTTAATATTTCCAGAATACAAAGACGCTGCTTTGTGCATTTTAATCCGCAGCTTTGCAAAAGCTCATTCATTTCCATCACACCCATCACCTGCCTCTTTTAAATATCATTAAAATTATAAGTGTAATAACACCGAGCAGGACGATCGTACCGCCCGGTCTTAAATCCGCAAAATACGAGATAATAAGTCCGAAAACCGCAAATATCTGCGCGAATATTACTGACCATATAACGGTAAGCCTGTAGCTTTTCCCGATCATCATAGCGCAGGCGACGGGTATAACCATAAGCGACGATATCATAAGCGCGCCGACAACTCTTGACGCAACCGACACAGTAATTGCCGTAAGCAGCATAAGAACGGTATTGACAAGCCCTGTTTTAATGCCGGAAAGCCGTGCCGCCTCCTCGTCAAAGGTTATGAAAAACAGCTCATGCCGCATAAGCGCAAACGCCGATAAAACTATTGCTCCCAAAATCACCGTAAGCCACAGCTCAAAATCGGATATGGCGACAATGGAGCCGAACATAAATGCGTTCAGATTTGCCGCGCCCGAGGTAATAAACCCCGAAACCAACGCCGTAAGGCCTATTCCTGCCGACATTATGACAACGGCGGCGATCTCGGAAAATTTTGAAAATGCTTTTCTGAAAAATTCAATACCCAGCACCGCAAGTACAGAGAATATAAGCCCGCCCAATACCGGGTTTATGCCAAGCAAAAGCCCTATTGCAATACCCGCCAGAGCGCTGTGCGAGGTGGCGTCGCCTATGGCAGAAAGCCGCTTTAAAACTATCGGAACGCCGATACACGGAGCGATAAAGGCAATGATTATTGCGGCAATGAACGCTCTTTGCATAAACGCATAGCTAAACATATCAATCATGGTGATGCCCTCTCTTTCCCGCATAGATCGTATTGACCTCGTCTACCGTAAGGTCGGCTCGGTTTAGAAATTCGCCGTTTCCGTGTGAGCAGAATATAAGAAGCTTTGACGAAAGACGGATAAGCTCCGGCGTATCGTGATTTGTCATAACTATCGTCATACCGCCTTGGTTAAGCCTTGTGATTATGTCGGTTATCTGCGCGCACTGTATCGCGTCAACGCCGACCGTAGGCTCGTCCATAAGCAAAAGCTCAGGCTCGGATATAAGCGCACGCGCGATAAACACCCTTTGCTGCTGACCGCCCGAAAGGTTGCCGATAAGCTTGTCCTTATATTCAAGCATACCCACCGTTTCCAATACCTCATCGCATTTTTTGTGATCGGTGCGGCTGTATCTGAAAAACGGATGCCGCCGCTTTGAGTAGAGGTTTGCCATAACGACCTCGCCCACGGTTGCGGGAAACTGCGAATTGAACGAGCTTGCCTTTTGCGCGACATAGCCTATCCTGTGATTATCCCTGAATTTTGCAAGGTCTGTACCGAAAAGCTCTATCGAGCCGCCTGCAAGCGGCAGAATTTGAAGTATAAGCTTTATGAGCGTTGATTTGCCCGCCCCGTTTGCGCCTATTATACCCAAAAAATCGCCTCTGTTCAAAGTAAAGCTGACATTCCTCAGTACATTTGCGTCACGGTAGTCAAAGCTTACGTTATCCACCTTTAAAATCTCGTCCATTATTTTAAACCCTTCTTCATTTGCTCCAAATTTTCGCTCATAACGGTATAATAATCACGGTTTTTATCGTCCGTTTCAAATGCGGAAAGAGGTATTGCTTCTATTCCGGCCTCGTCCGCGGCAGCAAGCGCCGTATCGTCGCCCTCGTAAGGATCGTAGAAGATACATTTTGCGCCGCTTTCTTTTATGTCCGCTATTACCTGCGCCATTTTTGCGGGCGATGGATCGCTCAGATCCCATATACCCTCCAGAGCGACCTGCTCCATACCAAGCTCCCTGCAAAGATGCCCGTATGCGCCGTGAGTTACAAACATTTTCTTCCCGCCAAAGCCCGCATTTTCAAACTGCGCCTGAAGCTCCTTTAATTTTTTTTCGTAATCATCCTTGTTTTCTTTGTAAAGCTCCGCATTTGCGGCGTCGATTTCGCAAAGCGCCTCACATATCGTATCAAGCTCGTTATATACGTTTTCAAAGCTCAGCCAGGTATGCGGATCGTCCCTGTCGGGGGCGGGATATAAGCGTGTCACCTTGATAGGCTCATCGAGTGTTTTCTCTATATCCGCCGCCCAGTCGTCTATGCCTGAGCCGTTATATATAAGCATATCGCTTTTTGAAAGCTTCATAATATCCGCCGCCGTCGGCTCAAAATCGTGCGGCTCCATGCCCTGCGGCATAAGGTTTATGATATCCGCCTTATCGCCCGCAACCGTCTTTGTAAGCGAATATACCGAATAAAAAGAGGTATAGATACG
Organism: uncultured Ruminococcus sp.; assembly: GCA_902783115.1. Lineage (GTDB taxonomy): Bacteria > Bacillota > Clostridia > UBA1381 > UBA1381 > 12844. The sequence continues at coordinate 5,999 of CACZPW010000260.1, forward strand.
GGGTTTATCGCTGTTTTTTACGCCTCCCGTACAGCCTGCAAGCATAATGCTCATCAAAATTAAAGATAATATCCTTTTCATATTGTTCCCCCTCCTTTATTTTGCGTCGTACCAGCTATGCCCTGCCGACATATCCGCAATAAGCGGTACTTTAAGAGTCATGGCACCCTGCATTTCTTCTTTGAGTATAGTCTTTACCTTATCGGCCTCTTCAAGCGGTGCTTCTATTATAAGCTCATCGTGTACCTGAAGTATAAGCCTCGATTTTAACCCCTCGCTTTTAAGACGGTCAAACACTCTTACCATTGCAAGCTTTATGATATCCGCCGCCGTACCCTGAATGGGGGTATTTAAGGCAACCCTTTCCCCGAATTTCCGCATCTGCGGGTTTGACGACTTTATTTCGGGGATATAGCGAATCCTGTTCATGAGGGTTTTTACATACCCGTCATTTTTTGCCTTTTCCTTTATGTCGTCCATATACCTATGCACGCCGCTGTATTTTTCAAGATACCCCTCGATATACGCCTTTGCCTCGCCAAATGAGATACCCAGATCGTTTGCAAGCGAAAACTCGCCGATGCCGTACACGATACCGAAGTTTACCGCCTTTGCGCTCCGCCGCTGTTCGGGGGTTATCTCATCAAGCGGGATCCCCAAAACCTGCGACGCCGTAACGGCGTGTATATCCTCGCCGTCAAGGAATGCCTGCTGCATCGTTTTATCGTCGGAAATATCTGCAAGAACTCTGAGCTCTATCTGCGAATAGTCCGCATCGACAAGCACACAGCCCTCCTTTGCGACAAACATTTTCCTAAGCTCTCTGCCAAGCTCTGTTCTTGTCGGTATATTCTGAAGATTAGGCTCGGTCGATGATATCCTGCCCGTAACGGTAACGGTCTGCGTGAAGTTTGAGTGTATTCTGTGCGTTTTGGGATTTATTACCGCGGATAATCCGTCGCAGTAGGTGCTTTTTAGCTTTGTATATTGCCGGTACTCCGAAATAAATCCGATTATGGGGCTTTTGTCCTTTAGCTTGTCAAGTGCGTCGGCATTTGTCGAATACCCGCTCTTTGTTTTTTTTACGGGACGCAGTCCCAGCTTTTCAAACAGAATAACGCCGAGCTGTTTGGGTGAATTTATGTTGAATTCCTCGCCCGCAAGGAAATATATCTCCTTTGTGAGTGCGTCTATATGACGGCTGAGCATTTGAGAAAAGCGTGTAAGCTCCTCCTTATCCACCAAAAATCCGTTAAGCTGCATGTTGGCAAGCACCGATATAAGCGGAAGCTCAACGTCATAATAAAGCCTTGTCTGAGAGTTTTTTTCAAGCTCAGCCAAAAGATAGTCCCGAAGCGGGAAAAGCGCCAGGGCGCGCTTTGCCGAAACATCCTCCTGATCAGTATCACCGTCGAATAATGATAACTGCTTTTCCCCATCCTTTTCGATACTTACGCCCAAAAAGCTTTGCGCCATATCGTCAAGCGTGTACTGCGATCTTGACGGGTTTATAAGATATGCCGCAATGGCGGCGTCAAATTTTGGCGAACCGATGTCGATAAACGGATTTATTGTAACGATAAAATCCTTTATATCACAGGCAATAAAATTCCCCGAGCTTAAAATATCCGAAAATGCCGAATTCAAGCTTTTTGTATCTATCCCGCTTGTGTAATAGCCGCGCTTTCCTATCGCAAAGCCTGCTTCTATGATCCCCGTTTCGTCATAGCGCGGCACAAATGCGATTTCTCCGGCGGTATTTAAAATATCGCAAAGCTTTTTTGCGGAGGTTATCTTTGTTATTTCACTATCCCCGTAGATATCCGCCGATGCGCTCGCAGCAGAGGCGGAAGGCTTTATATCAAGCTTTTTTATTATGCTTGATAGCTCAAGAGCCTGTAAAAGCGGATAAAGCTCCTCTGTTGCGTCCTTTGAAAAGCCGCCGAATTCACACGCCTGTATGTCAAATTCCTCAAGCGGCACGTCACGGACTATCGTTGCAAGCTCCTTTGAAAGATACGCCAAATCCCTGCCGTCTTCAAGCTTTTTCAATGTTGCGCCCTTTATATCAAGCGGCAGATTATCAAATATATACTCGATACTGTGGTATTTGGCAATAAGGCTCATTGCCGTTTTTTCGCCTATGCCCTTTACGCCGGGTATATTATCCGAGCTATCGCCCATGAGCGCCTTTACGTCGATAAATTCATACGGCGATACCCCGTATCGCTCAAATACAGCCTTATCGTCATATACGGTGGTATCGTTGTACCCCGATTTTGTGACCGTAAGCACTACCTTCGTCATTTGTGAGGCAAGCTGCAGATCGTCCTTGTCGCCCGTTGCGATGTAACATTCAACGCCGTTCTCCTCGCATATCCTTGAAACGGTGCCGATTATATCGTCAGCCTCATAGCCGGCAAGCTCTAAAACGGGTATGCTCATCGCCTTTAAAATATCCTTTGCGACGGGCATCTGCAAAATAAGCCCCTCGGGCGTCTCGTGCCGTGTAGCCTTGTAGCCGTCAAATTTTTTGTGGCGGAAGGTCGGAGAGTGCACGTCAAAGGCGGCGCAGATATAATCGGGCTCTATATCGGTTACAAGCTTTATAAGGATATTCAAAAATCCGTATACCGCATTTGTGGGAGTGCCGTCCGCCGCGGCAAGATAGCGTATTCCGTAAAATGCGCGGTTTAATATACTGTTTGAGTCTAAAATAAGCAGTTTTTTCATATAAAAATCTCCATGTAAAAAAGTGAGTTGCGAAAAATTCGCATTTACTGTATTTTATACCCATTTACGCGATATGTCAACCTTATTTTAACAATATGTGATATGTATGTTCATAAATTATTCATAAACATTATAAAAGTTATTTACATTTAATTCATACCGGTGTCAAATATAGGGTGTAATATCAATAGCATAGGAGAGGATAAGAGGTTCCCCGATATTATAAAAGCTTGGATTTTTGAAATAATATAGATTTTGGAGGTAGCAAAATGAAAAAGTATCCTTATACGGAAAGTACGGACATGGTAGTGTATGATGTGCCGAAGAAAAAGACAAAGAAGGCAAGACCGTTTTTGGTAGGACTTACCTCGGCGGTGCTTGCAAGCGTATTTACGGTAGCCTGCTGCGGTGCGGGCGGCTATTACTTCATA
>CACZPW010000261.1 GCA_902783115.1 uncultured Ruminococcus sp.
AAAAAACGTTATTTAAGTATCTGTGCCTGTGCAAGCGGCTTCATAGTGTACAAGCCGTCCCATACAAAGCCACGAAGCTCGATATCCTCATAACCCGAGATATCGATAACCGCCTTGAATTTAGTCGTTTCGTTGGGATACTTCTCACCCTCCGCTTTTACTGTATCCAAAAGCACGCCTGTGTCCTTGTCATATACCGCAACTATAGCTGCGGGAGTTTTGTCTTCAAGCACTACGTCCGAATCCATAGCTGCCATAAAGCATACCTCGCCGCCGTCCGGTATATTATCAAGTCTCTGACCGTACTCACCGTCGAAAAATCCGCTCTGTACACCGTTATCTACGGTATAGATTTTTGCCGCAAGTCCGTCGGCTGAAACTGCCTTTACATAGCCGTCGCCTATCTCCAATGCCGCCGTTGTGTCAAAATCCTCTGCGGTGAGTATTCCGGCACATTCGATCTTTGCACTGTCGTTATCGACGCTTATAAGGTTATTTGTTGCCGTCAATGTAATATCTCTATCCATTGCCGGATTATAAGCCAAAGCCGTGTATACCTTAACGTCCGATAAATAAACCGTCAGGTTATCGTCCGCATCTTTAGGAGCGGTACCCACCATTACGGAGGACAAGCCGCCGCCGTAGGTAATATCGCTGCTCCTTGTGCCGATCTTAAAGCTTCCGTCTTCCTGGAGAGCAACTCTGCCGTCCTTATGACTTACGGTATCTGCGTTCGGGAATACCTTTTGACCGTTTATATAAACGCCGTCGATATATGCGTTTCTTGTACCCCTTAAATATCTCTGTACGATACTTACCGTGTACTTTTTGCCCGGCTCCCATGTAAATCCCGTTTCCTGTCCCGGTGTACGGTATGCGGTCGTCCAGTTACTGTACATACCGCCCAGCTTAACGTTTCCGTCCTCCATAAAGTGTACGGAGCTTGGAACGTACGGAAGCTCCTCGCTGTAAAGCACGCCGTCTATACCCGAATCGCCCTTTGTTATTGCCTTGCTGCCGTTTCTTACGGGAATATTGTTAAACACGCTTATATTACCCAATTTATCCGCCTCAAACTCAACGGTCGTAATGATCGGATTTGAAGTCCATGAATCTATGGCGTTGTTTAAGTCTGTTGAGTAATTGGTGCTTTCGCTGTAATGTGAACGAATATACGCATAGTTGTTTGAGTCGTTTTCCATTACGTATACCGCTTTGCCGTTTTTAGTATCCTTTATTGCCTTAACGGTCTGTCCGGCTGTATTTTCGGGTGCGGCATTATTGCTGCCAAAGCCTATTTTAGCATACTGCTGAAGCTTTGTAAAGCCCGAATCCGACGGAAGCTCGTTATAATTAACTTCGTTTGCCGCCACATTATAGATCTCGGCATTATCGTAAAGAGCGGTATTCCTTACCGGCGCATAGGGGTATTTGACATTGATCGTGTATAACTCGCCGTTAAACCATGCATATACATTCTCCGTCGCATAATCGCTGTCGCTCATCTGAGTTCCGTCGATATTTACGACCTTCATCAATGACGCATTGTCGAATTTTGACAAAAACTCTGCTACCGTTGTAAGCGGTGCGACCTTAGATATGGTTTTTGCTTCCGCATTTACCTCATATACCTGAGAATCCGGCTTTTCGGTATCAAGCGGCTTTGTTGCCGTAAGCGAATACGTCTTACCCTGCAGACCGTCAGCCGATGCGATCCTTACGCTCATACCCGTCTGAAGGTAATCCGTGCCCTCTGCCCTTGTACCGTCGGCATTATATACGCCGATGATAGTGCCGTCATATTTATCACAGAATTCCGCAACCGTTTCCGCAACAGAATCCGTAATATTGGCGTCCGGCTCCGATACGGTTACATCCTGAGCATTGGCAAGTGAAATATTGGGCTTTGTGATATCCGCATCAAATGCCGATGCCGATGATAAGCCGTAAACCTCAAAACCGTATAAGTCAACAGTCAGGTTTTCGTTCGGCGTTTTGGGCGCGGTAGCAAAGTATATAGACGATATACCCTTATAATACGGCATACTGTAGCCGTACATTCTGTACTGTCCGTCCGACTGATAAGCAAGTCCGTTTCCGTCGCCCGTATGTGCCGAGGTCGGGAAAATCTTTTCGCCGTTTACGTATATGCCGTAAACTCTTGCTTCTCTGTTCTGGATATTTGACTTTTGAACTATCGATACGTTATATACCTCTCCCGGCTCCCAATCGCCCAATGTAAAGTACGGCTGACGGTTAGCGGTGGTATCGTTTTCATAGTTACCGCCGACTTTGATCTTTCCGTCATCTGTAAAATGCAGCGCGTTACCTGCATATTTCACTCTGCCATATCCCAAAAACGTTGACATAGGCGCATCATAGCTGTTTACCGAGCCGTTTGTATTCATAGCCGGCATATTATGGAACACCGAAATATTTCCGAGCTTATCCGCCTTAAAGCTGTAGCTTGTTACGGCATAGGCATAGTCTTGTGTCGCTTGTCTTAACGAGGTGTCCGTCTGTGCCTTATAGCCTGCTTGGGTACGCAGATATGCGTAC
>CACZPW010000262.1 GCA_902783115.1 uncultured Ruminococcus sp.
ATGCGCCGTTTTGGCGATAAATTTTTGATGCAGAACGGATAAAAATCGGGTACGATAGTACAAAGGTACATCGTGCCCGATTTTTATTCGTAACGCAGTGTTCTCTCGCAAAAAGATACGCCAAAACAACTTAGGGGGTTTCGTCTTTCCCCACTTTATGTGTGAGCATAAAATATTCAAGATCGGCATAATTTTTCAAAGCGGCTGAGGTTTCGGTGTTGTTGCCGGTCCACTTGCCGTCGGCGGTGAAATGCCCCTGCGCATTTATTGCGGGAACCTCACCCTTTACGGTATCATGAAACATATTTATCTTGCTCTTGGGCAAACCGGCACTTTCAAGCACATAATCGGAAAGATAATTAAGGCTTGTTTTAACGTCCGTCTTTGATTCCTGATCATAGTTTGTCCATATAACAAACGGGATCCTGTACCTCTCCACTATCTGCTCGCCGCTGAGCTCATCAAGCGAAGCGCCGTAAAGCTCCTCGTAAAACTCGGACTCAACACCCGGCTGGTGGTCTCCGAACATAACAACGACAGTCGGCTCGCTGTAGCTTTTAAAATAGTCTATCAGCATTTCAAATGCCTTGTCGCTGCGCCTTATAAGCGACAAATACTGCTCTGTCTGCGGATACGAGCCGCGCATATCCGTTATTCTTACATCATTGTCAAAATCATAGCCGCCGTAGGTGTAGCCGCCGTGATTTTGCATCGTGACATTGAAGATAAACAGCCTCTCATCGGGCTTTTTCGTCTGGAACTGATTTATAAGCGCACTGTAGGAGGTATTATCGCTCATATATGAACGCATATACTCAAACTTGCTTGCATCCTGATATGCGCCCATATTATCAATACTTATGAATTTGTCAAAACCCATAAGCGGATATACGGTATTTCTGTTCCAGCATCTTGCAAAATACGGGTGCAGTGCTATCGTAGTATAGCCTATGCTTTTTAAATATTCGGGCAAGAAGTAGGAACATTTCTTGTTTATATATTGCAGATATGGCGTTCCGCCCATCGGCAAAAGCCCCATACTCAGTCCCGACAAAAATTCAAATTCGCTGTTGCAGGTATAGCCTCCGAATGGCGATACTATAAGATCGCCCCTGACGGTATTCTTATCAAGGCTCATAAAAAACTTATTATACGGAAGCGTTGTTTTAAAGTCGCCTATGACCTTCAAGTCTGCATAGCTCTCATTCATCACGACAACTATATTGGGTTTTTGCTCGGGCGCAGGTCCGGGCTGCATATTGTTAAGCATTTCCAGAAGCCCACGCTCGCTGTATCGCGCAGGCTTTTCAAGCGACATTTTACAGCAGTTTATAAAAAAGCTGTATGCGGTGCCGTGAGTATTGTTCGCATGGTACTGATCAAATACGTCCATGCTGATATTCTTGAAATTTATCGCCGAAAATACCAACACCACAACGCCCAAAAATACAGCGGAAGCGCACCTGTTTATGATCGCGCTGCGCTTATACTTAATCTTTACCGGGAACGACCATACCATAACCAAAGCGAATACGGTCATCACCGCCGCCGACACAAGCTCCCAGCTCGGGGTAAACTCATAGTTACCCGCAACCTTCGCCGCCGTCTCCACCGCAAGGATATCGGTCGGCACAAACGGCGTTCCCCTGAGGTTATTAAGTACAAAGCTTGTGAGATTGAATAAAACTCCGGTCACGATAGCAAGCGTTGCACTTACGGACAGACTGTTTGTAATAATGTAAAACACCACTACCGGGATAAAATACAACAGCACGTTAACCATATATATCGGGAACGCATATTCCGAGTCGCCTGCCAAGGTCATGGAAAGCTGCGTCAGGAGAAATGGTACCGCCGCGATCGCACATATACCGATAGCGTTATACATACCCTTTAAAAGCATACGCCTGTCTATAAGCAAAAGCACAAACACACCTATTGCATACACATACAGTATTTTGTACTGAAATTCCTCGAAGTTCATTCCCACGCCGAACAGTACACGGTTTGAGCTTATGAAAATCAGCATAAGCACCATTAAAACCAAAGCTATAGCCGCCTTTACAATATTAGATACCCTTACCATTTACCCAAAACACCTTATCCTGATTTTTTTTACGGTTTTGCTCCGAAATACTGATAAATATTACATTTTATCATTCCGTTATAAACCTTGCGTTTTTTATCGGCACGCCTGCCGAAAAATTTTTCAAAATCTCCATCCGGCGCCAAAATATAGCATGACCAATCCTTCAGCCCCGAATACATCATACCCGTCTCACCGTATAAAGCTTCACATTCCGCCTTATCGCCGAGCCTCTCGCCGTAGGGCGGATTTGTGATTATCGTCCCGTACCGGATATCCGATCTGAAATTCTTTGCATTTTTGACTACTGGCGATATTATATCGCCAAGCCCTGCATTTTCAATGTTTTCAATAGCCGTCATAACGGTATCGGAATCAATGTCCGACGCCAGGATCACTAAAGGGATATCCCTTATTGAATCTTCAGCCTCCTCAATCACCGTTTCCTTGACGCTTTTATCAAACCCTTCAAAAGCCTCGTATGCAAAGCACCTTTTCATACCCGGCGCCATGTTCTTTTTAAACATTGCCGCCTCTATCGGTATGGTTCCGCTTCCGCAGAAGGGATCGCAAAGCGGATATTCAAATTTCCAATAGCTCAGCATTACCATTGCGGCGGCTATCGTTTCACGGAGCGGAGCAAGGTTTGCCCTCGGTCTGTAGCCGCGCTTATGCAAGGGCTCGCCCGACGTATCTATCATCAGTACGGCAATATCCTTCATAAGTGAAAAGCTTACCTTATACAACGCACCGGTTTCGCTGAGCCTCACAGCTCCGTATTTTTGCGATAATCTGTCTGCAATCGCTTTTTTGATTATCGCCTGACAGTCCCTCTCGCTGTAAAGCTTCGATTTGAGCGTATGCCCTTTGACGGGGAATGCGCCGTTTTTATCTATAATGCTTTCCCACGGGAGCGACTTTGTGCCCTCAAACAGTGCGTCGTAGGTATCGGCATAGAATTCACCGAGCTTTATAAAAACTCTCTCGCCCGTCCGTACCCACATATTCGCCCTTGCGACAGCTTCCATATCGCCCCTGAAGGTAACTCTGCCGTCCTCAGTTTTAATATCCTCATAACCAAGCCGCTTTATCTCTCTTGCAGTAAAAGACTCAAGCCCCAGAAGCGTCGTTATAACGATGTCAAATTCTTTGTCCATTATTTCTTACGCTTTCTGTTTTTTTTCTTGATACTCTTATCACGCTTGATTTTTCCGAGTTTAAAGCTCTGCTTTGCCTCAAACTTTTTAAACATCTTTTTGTCCGCATCCTTTTTAAGGACAAAATCTATCTGTCTAAACATCATATCGGCACGCATAAGCGTTACCTTTACCCTATCGCCGACCTGATATACCTTCTTCTTTCGCTGACCGATAAGGCTTCTTGAGTTCTCGTCATACTCATAGTAATCGTCTGTGATATTCTCGACACGGATAAGCCCCTCGACGCTGTTATCAAGCGCAACAAACATTCCGAAGCTCACTACCGCCGTAATTACCGCATCAAAGGTATCGCCTACGGCATCGGACATATACGCCGCCTTCATCAGATCCTTTACCTCACGCTCCGTATTCTCCGCGCGTGTTTCCATAAGGCTTGTATGCGCCGCAGCTTCATTGCAAAATGCCGCATATCTCGATACGTCCTTTGTTTTTGAGTGCATATACTCTTTTAATATCCGGTGTACGGTAAGGTCTGCATATCTGCGTATCGGAGATGTGAAATGACAATAATACTTTGCCGCAAGTCCGAAATGCCCCGAATTTGTACTTCTGTACTCTGCCTTCATCAGTGACCTTAGCATAACGGATGAGATCATCAGCTCCTCGGGCGTACCCTTTGCCTCGTCCAAAACCTTTTGCAGCGCTTTGGGATGTATGGGGTTATCCTTATCGTCAAACTTACCTCTTATCAGAAATCCGAAGTGGCTTATATATTCATTGAACTGCGCTATATTTTCCGCAGTAGGCGCGTCGTGGACTCTGTATACAAACGGCAGCTCTGTCCAATACGCAAATTCCGCAACCGTTTCATTTGCCGCAAGCATAAATTCCTCTATCATCTTGTGCGACAAGCCGCGCTCCAGATAATATATATCCGTCGGCACACCCGACTTATCGACAACTATCTCCGTTTCGGGGAAATCAAACTGGATCGCGCCGCGCTTTTCACGCTTTTTAAATAATATCTGAGCAAGATCCTCCATGATTTTGAGCGTTGATAAGAGATGACTGTATTTTTGCGTCAGCTTCTCGTCACCGTCAAATATATCGTTTACGTCCTCGTATGTCATTCGCTCCTTTGAGCGTATAACCGATTCCTTGATATCGTGATCAACTATGTTTCCGAGTGCGTCTATCTCCATAAACACGGACAGGGTAAGCCTGTCCTCCTGCGGATTCAGACTGCAGATCCCGTTTGACAGGCGTTTTGGGAGCATGGGAATAACTCTGTCCGCAAGGTAAACGGACACTCCCCTCTCAAACGCCTCCTTATCAAGCGAGCTGCCCTCTTTTACATAATGAGCCACATCAGCTATATGAACACCCAGATAATAATTGCCGTTAGGCAGAATTTTAAGCGATACCGCATCGTCAAAATCACGCGCGTCAACTCCGTCTATTGTAAATATCAGCTCGTCCCTTAAATCCAGTCTGCCCTTTATATCCTTTTGGGATATGGTTTCCTCCGTTTCCTCCGCTTCCTGCGCGGCGGCTAAATGAAATTCGTTTCTTATGCGGTTTTCTATTATTATACCGTCAACACAACTTTTTACGGAGTCCTTATCGCCCAGAATTTCCAATACCTTGCCGTAAATCTTGCCGTTGCCGGTATATTCGGTTATCTCTACACAGACACGGTCGCCTATGGCGGCATTGTTTATATTTTCGGGCGCAATACGTATTTTTGAATAGATATGCGGATTATCCGGCTTTATACGGTATGTTCCGTCCTTTTCCTTGACAATAACGCCGACAAGTATTTTGTTCCGCCTTTCAAGTATCTTTACAATATGACCTTCGGGACGCTTGTTATCCTTACCCATACTGTCGATCTTTACCAGAACCCTGTCGCCGTCAATGGCATACCCCAGTTTATCGCCGCTGATAAAAATATCGGGGATATCCGAGCCTTCATCTTCACTTTTTACAAATCCGAAATAACCCTTTGAATTGCAGCGCAGGCTTCCCGTTACTGTACGCGCTTCGCCGTCGACACTGACATATCTGCCCTTTTTGGTAAGATATATCTTACCCTCATCACAGAGTGTATCCAAAATCTCCAGAAGCTCCGCATCCTCCTCGTTCGGCACGTCCAATACCATCATCAGTTCACCGAATTTAAGCGGCATATATTCCTTTGACTGCATATATTCCAAAATTTTGTCTTTTCTTTCCATTTACATCTCCGATTATGTCAAAACCATTCCTATTATATACTATTTTATATTATTTTAGGCATATATGTCAAGCAGTTTTTAGGCTTTTGGCTACAAAAACATAAAAAATGCCGTTTTTAGTACAAAGCGTATTATATGTAACATAAAAAAAGCAAGGAGCTGCGGCCATTTTTTGTCACAGCTCCTTTATGAGCATCAGCATTTATTTACTTTCCCTTACGCCGGCTATGAGCTTTTCCTCACTGCCGTCCTTAAAGGGTGCTACTATCATGGAAACCGGCTTTGGCTTACCATCTATCATAAGCCTGTAATCTATCGTGAATTTCCCGTTTTCCCTGATTTTTTTCATAACGTTTTCTTTTGTAAAATGCATCTGGAAAACAGGTATATCCTCGGGATAGAAATATTTTGCCGAATCCACTATAGCCTGGGCAAAGAAATCGTCACCCGATTTTGCCGCACCCAGACTGTTAAAATCATCAGAGGAGCTGTACTCGGTGTAGTTTCCCGTATCGGGATCTATAGTAAACATACTAAGATATACATCCGATAGAGCCATTACCCCTATCATGGCGTCACGCTCCTTTTTAAGCTTATCGTATCTTTGCTTTTGACGCATCTGATAGTCAACCACGCTTACGCCGATTATGACACGGTTTGAATGAGTCATTCTCGTTACCTTCATGGTTACATACACCGGCTCGCCGTTATCGTAGATACGGTATGTTATACCAAAAACTCCGTCCGCATCCAAAGCCTTTATTATGCTTTCCTTATCAAAACTCTGTAAGAACATTTCAAGATCGTCCTTATATATACCCTCTACAGCGTCTTTGCGGCTTGTATTGAAGAAATCCTCGCCTCTTCTTTCCATGGCAAGCTCCTCACTGCCTGTGGGCGAGCTGTATTCGATAAATTGATCCGTATCAAGATCCACATAATAAATACTGTAGTAGTTAGCCGACAAAGCCCTGGCAATATCCGAATAAGTCGTACCGTCTGAAGGCTCCGAAACAGACAGCATCGCAACCGCAACGGCATCCTTGCCGGTTACGGGATTGCTGCTTATCTTTCTTGCAAACAAATGGATAACGGAGCCGTCCGCCATTTTTTCATCAAAGAAAGCATGACCTCTGCCCTGACAGCATTCCTTAAGTACCGCCATGGAAGCTGAGCTCTTGCCAAACGCCTCTATTGCGGAAACGGTTGAATCCCGTCCGAAATACCGCGCCATAAAATCCCTGTACGCCTGATTACTGCGCACATAGCAGACATCTTCACCTTCAACCTCAAGGATCCCCATAGGTATGGTATTGAAAACATTATTCAGCGCGTGCGCCTCCTCACTTACGATAAACGCAAGATCGTAGAGGTTTACACGCCCGATAGAATCGTAATAATCCGCCTCTTCGGGATTTTCAAATCCGAATCTGAAGCCCGTTTTAAACTTTTCAAAAACAGTATCCGGCGGCACAGGCTTCTGATAATAATAGCCCTGAAGCTTTGAGCAGCCTATCTCCTGCAGAAAATGCACCTGTTCCTCGGTTTCTATACCCTCACATACGGTGTCAACACCCAATGCGGTCGCCATTTTCATAAGCTCGGTAAGGATCACCTTTCCTCTTGTGCCCTTGTCAAGCCTTTGCATAAAGCTCATATCGAATTTGATAAGGTCAAACGGTATACCCTCAAGAACGTCAAGCGAAGAATATCCGCTTCCGAAATCGTCCATCCATACCGGGAAGCCAAGCTCCCTGAAGCGCATTATCTGCTCCTTCATATCATCAAAATCACTGCCGATAACACTTTCGGTTATCTCTATCGTGATAAGATTGCGGCATACACCCGCTTCATCCACTCTGCTGCGTATTTCCTCAACCATATCGCAGGCGTCAAAATCGGAGCGTGAAAGGTTTATAGACTGCGGCACAACCGGCATACCCAATTCCTTCAGCCTGTTTATCTTTATTAAAACCTGCTCCAGAACATACAAATCAAGCTTGTAAAGAATCCCCACCGATTCAAGATGCGGAATAAAATCCGCAGGCGACAAAAAGCCCTTATCCGGGTCTATCCAGCGCGCAAGCGCTTCTTCATCGCACGCCCTGCCGTTTATCGCTCTTACTATCGGCTGATAATATACCTTTATCCAACCCTCGGACAAGGCGCGGTCAAAATGCGAAACGACGTACTGTCTCAAATACGCCCTGTCAAGCATATCGGACTCAAAATAATTATATGCAGAGCCGTAGTTGTTTCTGAGCCCGTCGCAGGCATATTTTGCCCTGTCCACAGCCGTACTTATCGGCACGCATCCCATATCGTCTCTGTAAATACCGACGCGGACAGGCAACGAGTTACCTTCATTCAGCTTGTCTGTTTCTTCAAACAAGTCAGCAAGCCTTTCCTCCAAACCGCCCTCGGTCGTATATACCGCAAAATGATCCCCGCCCACATGACAGCAATTCTCGTTACTGAATATGCGGACAAGCACCCTCGAAAACTCTTTTATCAATTTATCGCCTGCGGCAAATCCGTTGGTTGAGTTAAAAAACTTCATTCCGCTAAAATCAAGGAAAAGCAGCGCATACTTTCCGCCTTCCTCCTGTATAACCTTTCTTCCCTCTTCCGCAAGCTCAAAGAAATATGTCATTCGCGGCAATCCCGTCAAAACGTCATAATTGCTCGCGTTTACAATGCTCTCCTCATGGAGCGCATTGTTCATAGCCTTATTCAACTCGTTTTCAGTGATACCGGGCTCCTCGGTATATGTGCCCTCGTCCGTGTACCAGACGTGCGCAAGACGCACGCCCGTATCGGTATATACGTGCTTGCCCATTGCGTGTACGATCTTATACTCTGAACTGTTTTTCTTGCGTGTGCGGTAAATAACCTCGTACTTTCCGCCTTCGGTAGCAAATCTGAACGCATCATCTGCAATTCTTGCAACATCGTCAGGGTGTACATCCTTATACATATCATTGTCCATATCATAATATGCTTCCGCCCTGTCATCATATCCGAACAGCTCACAAAAGCCATCTGACAGAATCAGAGTGACTACTCTTTTATTTATAAATTGATAGATGGCAAAAGGAATTTCCATACCTTCCATCAATGCACGCTGCCCGTCAGCAAATAAATACTTATCCATCGCAGCCCTCCGTTTCTCCTTTTACAGTATACGTCTATAGCTTACATCTATCTTCAATTCTGTTTGAATACTCTTTTGATCACAATCCGTTATACAACAATTTTATGTAAAATTTAGCTAAGTATAATGTAACATAAAAAGTAATTTTTGTCAATATTTTTTATTATTTTTTAATTTTATTGCATTGAAAAGCACAGTGTGTTATAATATCTTTTGAAAGCAGATCGTTCCATTTTGGGGCATTTGTATATATTTATTCAATATGTTATACTCAGAAAATAAGCCATATGACAGGGAGTTGATACTGTGGATGAATTACCATACACAATAGATGATTTGAAAAATGCTGTACTGCAAAGAAAAATATTGTGGACAGAACATTCTTACGAAAAAATGCTTGAACGTCAGATACGCAGGCGTGAAGTTCTGGAATGTATATTAAACGGTGAAATTATCGAGGAGTATTTTAGTGATAAACCTTCTCCGAGCTGTTTAATATTCGGGATAACCGCAAACGCCCGGAATATGCATGTTTGTTGTGCTTATTCGGATGATATGGTATATATAATAACAGCCTATGAACCAAATCTATTCAAATGGAATAATGATTTTAAAACAAGAAGGAGAAGTGATTGATATGAAGTGTATTGAATGCGGAAAGGAATTGACTCTTACAACAAAAACATATGTTGCCAACCTGAAAAACTGCGTTATTATTGTCAAGCACACACCTGCGTATGTATGCGATTGCGGTGAAGTATACTATGATGACGAAACCACAGAACGCATTGAGGATATTGTCTATTCCCTGCAAAAAGTTATAAACGATATCGCAATTGTTGAATACAGCAAGGTCGCTTAGTTGCGTAAAAAGTGAAGATACTGTGCTATTCCTTCCAAAACCGGTATGATTTTCGGAATGACCGCACAAAAAAATCATAACCAACCGTCAAACCGGAGGTTATGATTTTTTATTGCGCTTGCCGCAACAAGGTTATCCGAAATTTCCAAGCTTTGGCTTGATGAAATTTCGTGATGTTCTTATTGTACTTGCTACAACAAGGTTATCCGAAATTTCCAAGCTTTGGCTTGATGAAATTTCGTGATGTTCTTGTTGTGTTTGTCATATTTTATTTATCAAAAGTAAGAAGCTTACATTCGCACAGCGGTTTTATGGATTCAAGATTATCCCAGACAAGAATCTTTGCGCAGTATGCGTCCTTGCTGCCGGATACCGTTACGGTCTTATCAAACCCGTTTACAACGTTTGCCGCTATCATATTTCCGCCCTCACCGTACCATGCAACAAGCAGTACAGCGTCCGATGGAATATGATAAGCATTTATACTGAGCTCTGTACCGGATTCCGTAACCGTATAATCCGTTTCCGTTGCAACGCAGGAGGTGATAGTCTTTCCGTTAAATACGGATGTATCCGAAACCGTACCCGCGCTGTAAACCGTTGTTTTGTCTGTAAAGTCACTTACCAGCGCGAGTGTTCCGCTTATCTTATTTGCACTGACGCTTACAAACGAATACGGATCGGTATTCCCCAACGCAACGCTGATCGTTGCGCTGTTTTTATACTGTCCGTGACCGATGCCCGAGCCGTGATCGGAGGATGCGGTAACATAACCGCCTCTTATCGTAACGAACGAATCTATGGCGTTGAATTTGGCATCCTGTCCCATACCTATCCCGGCACCGCACCCTGTCGTAGAAGCGTTTACCGTTCCGCCGTTTATCGTAACAGTGCCGCAACAGCTCATATATCCGCCGCCGATGCCCGCCGCTTCTTCAGAGGTTGCAGTAACGGTACCGCCGTTTATAGTAACAGTGCCGCCGTTTGCTCCGTAGCCGCCGCCGATGCCCGCGCCGTAATCGCATCCCTCTGCTATAACCGTACCGCCGTTTATCGTGACCGTACCGCCGTTTGCACCGTGACCGCCGCCGATAGCCGCCGCATAGCTCACTGACTTGGCATGGACTGTGCCGGCGTTTATTATAACCGTACCGCCGGTTCCCAAATTACTCCCGCCGATACCTGCTCCGTCGCCGCCGCCGCATGCGTCGATAATACCGCCGTTTACGGTGACTGTTCCGCAAGGCGAGCTCTCCTTACCGCCGATAGCCGCAAATCCGAAACTATTTGTTGCGATCAACTCTCCCGTTCCTTTCTCCTGCGCCCAGATCGTAAGAGAATCGTTTTCATCCACGCAAATACCCTTAGGCGCTGTAAGCTTTGCACCGTCTGTGAGTATGATATTGACATTCCCCGACACGTTAAGCCGTGAATCCAGCTTAGTATCTCCTGCGGCAACATACCAGCCTGAGGATATGTCTGTCGTACCGGTTTCTATCATGGTATAGTCGTTAAGCGGCGTCTGTGCAGTGCCATTAGCATCAACATAGGGAACCTCTCCGATGAGCGTAAATGATGCCGTATATGTTCCCGAATGACCGTTCACGCCGGTTATTGTGACGGTGTAGCGTCCAAAACCGGAAACGGGTGACGGAGAATAAGTGACTGTGTAGTCGGTATCCTCTTCAAGTACCGTTCCGTCCTCGCCTGTGACCGTAAACGACGGGGCAAACGCTGCGCCGGACATGTTATTGTAATATTCCTGCACGCCTTCGACCTTAGCTGGTATGTAGCATACAACGCCTTCAACCGGAACTATGTTGGTATTGACCGTATCCGGAGTCGGTACGGTATAAACCTTCACACCCGCGTTTGTAACGTTGCTTTCGCCTAAATTCCCGATAGCGGGCAGCGTATAATATACCCGTGTTATCTTTGCCCTGACTTCATCATCGCCGTTTTTGCATGCAACAGGATGGAATATACCTCTGCCGATATACTCACCCTTGAACAAACAGTCGGTCAGTGTCATATCTGAGGAATCGCTCCAACCGACAAGACCTCCGGCATAGCTTCCGTTATTTGAAAGCGTACCGTCAAATACCACGTTCGTCATTATGATATCTGCGGACTTGTTGTGACCGAGAACGCCGCCGATATGGAGATTGCCGATCGTTTCCGGGTTGGTAACATCCGTGCTTACGATCACATTGCTTATACTGCTCGTGCCTTCCCAATTGAAGCCTACAAGACCCGCTGCGTGCAGACCGCCCGTGACAGTGCCTTTTACGGTCAGATTTTTGATCGTAGCACCATCAATATATCTGAACGGTGCCGTTCCCTGCGCGGACGTGTCATTTATATTTACCGTAAGCGTCTTTTTGTTGCCGTCAAAATGACCTTTGAAAGGCTCCGATTGCGTACCGACAGGCGTTGTGATCGCCGTAAGACTGTCAAAATCGTCCGCAAGCTTATAATAATCCGAGGTATACTCTCCCTCACTTATCATTGCGGCAAAGGTATTCCAGTCGTTTATATTATGGATTTCAAACGGGCGTGCCTCGGTACCGATCTCGGTACGGAAGGTCGCGCTGACCGTTACATCTCCCGCAGGCATCACGAATGTATATGTACCGTCAGAGTTTTTGACTGTAGGCACATTATTCCCGCCAAACACTACCGTCAATATTTCAATTGCAAAATCAGTGTCCGGAGACGGTGTCAAAGTTACAGTCGCACCGATCGGCGCTTCACTTTTATCAGTAAGTACCGTTCCGTGATCATCGGGCTGTATATTGACTGCGTATGGGGTATCCGCCCATACTGCCGTAATTTCCGTATCGGAAGAAACGGCAACATCTTCGCCCACCGACTTTGCAGCGCCGCCGACACTCCAGCCGTCGAAATATTTATGTGCCGGAGCAATAAATCCGCACGCAGGCAGAGTATAAGGCATATTCGGCGCAACCGTGACGGACGCCATAGTTCCTGACGCATTTTCATCACCTTTATTGAAGGTCAATGTCAAAGGCGTCGAAAGGAGTGCTTCTCCGTTTGCGTTCAGTCCGATAACGAATGCGCTGTTGTCGCTTACAAATGCCGAAACAGAGCCGTTATTGTCAAGTCCGCCCGTAATAACACCTGACAGCAAGGTTGTGGTTCCCGCTCTTGACTTGTTGACGCCAAGAGTTGCCCCGTCGGTCAGCGTGCCGCTTATATTTATTATTGCACCTTCATACAAACCAATGTTATTTGCCGCACTGCCACGATAATTTGATTGGACTACAGGCGCACCGGATACGTTAAGCGTACCGGAGGTATGGATACCGCCGCCATGATAATTCGCCGCCGCGTTGTTACCCGAAACCGTACCGCCGGTAAGATTAAGGGTGCCCGCATCGTTATTGAAAATACCGCCGCCGCTGTTTGTCGCGGTGTTGCCTGTAATCAGACCTCCGCTTATGTTGAGTGTGCCGATATTGTAAATCGCACCGCCGTTTGTGGATGAGTTGCCTGTTATAGTGCCGCTCTCAAAATTAAGCGTACCGCCTTTCTCAACGCGGATAGCGCCGCCGGCGCTTCTGTTATTGCCGCCGGTGACAGTGCCGTCATGATTTGCGCTCGTATCGCGCAATGTCAGCGTTCCGTAAACGTTGAATATGTTACAGTTATCGCCCGCAGGATATGCCGAAAGTCCCCTGTCAATGCTGTGTCCCGCAAGGTCTATGGTAACGG
>CACZPW010000263.1 GCA_902783115.1 uncultured Ruminococcus sp.
AAGTGCTGCTGCAACAGCTGTATCTGTGCCGTTATAGGTGATCTCTGCGTTTTCACAGCCTGTAAATGCATCAGCCGCTACAGACGTTATGCTTGCAGGTACCGTAACAGTCTCCAATCCCGGTAAACCGGCAAATGCACCGCTGCCGATTTCATTAACGGTCTTTGAATTAAGTGTATCGGGTATTGTTACATCACTCGGTACACTAACCTTGCTTCCGTCCATATCGCCTGTGTATGCGTACCCGTAAAAGGTTGCATTTGCGCCGTTTTCTTTCCATGCATAGGTATCATTATAATAACGGATATCGGCAACTATACCCGCAGCTGCAAATGTGTGTCTTGTTACGGTTTGCCCTACGGGAACATATACAGTATACGCCGTGTTGTTTTCAAACGCCCTGTAATTAAGATACGATGTATTGGTAATGTCCGCATAAAAGCCGTTTCCGTTCAATGACCCTGTAAGGATTACGGTATCAACAGAGTTAGGAGTATAGTTATCCGCTGTATTACTGAATGTAGCCAGACAAGTCTTAATTCCGGCGGGAATAACAACACTCTTCAAATTCGTACAGCCCACAAAAGTTCTCTGCAGGATCGTTGAGTTTGCCGAACCGTTTCCTGACGTAAGTGCAGCTGACAAGTGTACATTTTCCAAAGCTCTCCAGCCAAAGAACGTTGCAGAATCTATTGTTGTAACCGTATCCGGCATAGTAAAGCTTTTTGTAACTGTATTATTTCTTAAAGCAGTAAGATTTAATTCGCTTACCGTTTTCCCGGCGAGAGTAGACGGAATAACAACATTTTCTCCCAAAGCTTTGCCCGGAACCAAGCCGGTCAATTTTGCGGTACCGTCACCCTTTACGGTAAATCTGTAATCACCGTCATAAAAATAATATGTTGGTGTTATCGTTCCGCCCGTGCCCGATATTCTGTTTACCAGCGTGCTTGTATCAGCTACATACGGTGCATAAATATTTACGGATACGCTTGCCTTATATGCCTGTGCACTTGTATTATCCATAAAGAAAGTTCTCTTTGCTGTTCCTTCAAATATCAGATTTACCGGACTGCCGCCGTTTTTAAATGTCGCATATAATCCCGTGATCCTTGACGGAATATTTACGGTAGCAAGCAGATTACACTGGTTAAATGTGTTGTTCAGATAGTGGTCTGACGTATCAAGATTGCTCGATAAATGTATTTCCGAAAATCTGCAGGCATAGAACGGTGATGTTGTTGTAATGCTTGTAATGGTATCAGCCATAACAAGCTTTGTCATATCGTGTGTCTTTGCAGCAACGGCTGTATCAGTACCCTTAAATGCCGTACCGAGCGTTGTTACAGTATATGTAGCAGTACCGTCTGATACCGTTTCGGGAATTGTAACAGTTCCCGAAAGTGTCGATGCCGCAATAGCGGTCAAAGTAACCGTTGAGGTATCTGTATTTACCTTATAGGTAAAATCACCGTCGGTAAAGGTCGTACCGGCTTCTGCGGCAGATACCATTGTCGGAACGACTGATAACAGCATACAAACCGAAATCAGAAGTCCGAGAAATTTGTTTGTTTTTTTGTTCATTTTCCTCTTTCCTTTCATTTTTTTATTTTGTTTTAAATATTGTGCAATTTTAATATTTAAAAATTTCACCTCTCTCTCATTTTTTGTATTGTTATTTATAAATTTAACCATATAGGCTTTATTTATCAGATTTACATACGGCGTATGTATCGGACCGTCAAGGATGCCGGTCCCTACAAAACGGCGTATTTGGCGGGCGGATAATATCCGCCCCTACTGCAAACTGCGTTTGCCGGGGGAAGCCCACATGAAGGGTTTTATTTATCATATTTGTATACGGCATATGTATCGGACCGTCAAGGATGCCGGTCCCTACAAAAACGGTGTGTTTGGCGGGCGGATAATATCCGCCCCTACTGCAAACTGCGTTTGCCGGGGGAAGCCTGCATGAAGGGTTTTATTTATCAAATTTGTATACGGCGTATGTATCGGACCGTCAAGGATGCCGGTCCCTACAAAACGGCGTATTTGGCGGGCAATTCGTGAATTGCCCCTACTTAATTATTATCAACACCTCGGTATATTTACCGTATTCGGACTTTATTTGCAGTCCGCTGTCTTTGCCGTAGCATATTTTTAAGCGTTTATTTATATTCAAAAGACCTATGCCCTTTTTCCGCTCCGTCCTTGCGGCGCCAAGATCGGCGTTTATTTCTTCAAGCCTTTGGGCGTCTATGCCGTTTCCGTTATCATATACCGAAATTATTACGCCGTCGCCCTGACGGTATGCCGAAATCTTTAAAACAGGCTCCTCCTTATTTGCAATACCGCCATGCTTGAACGAATTTTCAACAAGCGGCTGAATTATCATTTTAAGGATCGGATATTCGTACAGTTCGTCCTCGACATCGAGCTTACACGAAAATTCCCTGCCGTAACGGCTGTTAAAGATTTTCAAATACTTTAAGACTATATATATCTCCTCATCAATGGTCGATTTATAGTCGCCCTCTATACTGTATCTGAATATATCAGCCATATTCTGCGCAATGAGCGCAACCTCGTCCATACCGTTTGCAATACTCATATGGGCTATGGTGCTTAACGTATTAAACAAAAAGTGCGGATTTATCTGCATTTGATTCATATACAGCGTCTGCTCGTTTGCAAAAAGCTCCTGCTCATACATCTTCTGCTGTGTGTTTATAATAATGTGAGCCTGATCGTCAACTCTTGTAAAAAGCATATTTATATGATTTAAAATCTTGTCAAATTCTTCAACGCCCACCGTGCCTTCGGTTTTTACCTTACCCTTTCCGGACAGTTTAAAGTCTTCAAGATACGCCGACAGCTTTGTTATGGGATTGTCAACCATTGTATCAAGCAGCACCTTAAACGACAGGTTGAAAAACGCCAGCAGCAGCAATAATATCACCGCCAGTATGAAAAACGACGGAAAAATACTTATACCCGTCATCTTAAACAGCTCCGCATAAAGATACCAATCAGTACCCGATATGTGCTTTACCAACACGGTACCGTTACGGTAATTATTACCGCCCGCCGTATCGATAAGCGCATAGCTGTTACCTGTTTCGACGTTCTTACATTCCACGCTTAATATGGCGTTATCAGAAGCATTTTTTTCAAGCTCATAGGTATTTATTTTTGAAACAACCGCCGCCGTACCTACCCTATACACGCCAACCTCTTTGGTGCTGTAATGGATTACAGGCTCAAAATGGCAAATATAAAATTCGGGGAATAATGAGTTTTCCATTCTGTACATAAACAGATCATTTTCATTATTTTCCGCATACTTTGCATAAAGACCCTCTATATACTCTGTCTCACTGTTCTCAGCCGTACACGCTATAGACTTGCCGCTCTTATCCGAAAACAGCGCCGCATCAAAGCCTGTTCCCTTGGCAGCTACAGTCGTTCTGATAAAGTCGGACGCCTGAATCTTAAACTGCTCCGCTTCGGGTGAGTCACTGCTTATAATATAGTTCTGTATATTGAGATTGGCAATTATTTCGGTTTCCGCGCTGTATATCGCGCCTATATGCTCCTCAATAATTCTTTGCGCTGTATAAGTGACAGAATCCAGCGTCGAAGTCTTTGCATCATTGATATTTTTATACAAATACCAAAAGGTAAGCACCGAAAAAAACGTTACCACCGCAAACGTTATCCAGAAAAATAACCTGAAAAACTGCCTAAGGCTCTTTATCCTAAGCTTCTGTATACCCATATCTGTTCCCTCATCAATTGTTAATGTTCACCACAGCTATTGACGGTTTTGACAGACGAAACAGCGGTTTCTATGAGGTCGTTCCCTACACCGCAGCCGTTAATAATCTGCAGGGAACAACACCCTGTGTTGTTCCGTTTGCCGTATTTGACGGGCGGATAATATCCGCCGCTACTCATGATTTACGCTGTACTGTCTCGGCGTCATTCCGTAATGCTTTTTAAACAGCTTATTGAAATAGAAATAATCATAATTCAAATAGTCCGCTATCTCATATGCGTCCATTTCGCCGTCCTTTAACAGCTCCGCCGCCTTCTCCATTTTCAGTTTGGCACAATATTCCATAAACGAGCAGCCCAGGTTTTTATTAAACAACGAACAGCAAAAGGTCACGTTCAGATCGAACATTTCCGCAAGGTCTCTTAAATACAGCTTCTTCGTATAGTTTTTATTGATATAATCTATCATATTTTTAAACCGCACATTCTTTATGCCGTATGCGTCCTTATACTCTGAGTATAAACCCCGCTCCTTGTCAAGCTCGATCTTGAGCTTTAAAATAACCTCCTCTGCCATATCCGTATTTATGGGCTTTAAGCAATACTCGAATACTCCGATGCTTATCGCCTTTTGCGCATACGAAAACTTGTCGTATGCACTGAGTATCACTATCCTTACATTCGGGAGAATAGTCCGCGCCTCCGCCGCGAAATCAAGACCGTTCATTTCCGGCATCTCTATATCCGTAAATATAACGTCTACTCTCGATTTCCTGATATACCTCAATGCGTCTTTAGCGTTTGTAAAGGTTCCGGCTACTTTGAAATCGTATGACTCCCATTTAAAGCTCTGCTCCAATATGTCAAGCGAGCTTTTTTCGTCATCAACCAATATTACACTATACATGGCAAAACCCCTTAATATAAATTTTATCAGCCTTTAACCGATCCAACAGTAAGACCTTTTGAAAAATATTTCTGGAAGAACGGGAATACGCACAGTATGGGTCCTGTAGCCAATACGCACATCGCCATTCTCACCGCCTGCGACGCAACCTCCCGCTCTACGTTTACATTCGTTATCTGCTGTCCCTCGGCGCTCTTTAAAAATTCAATATTCCTCATTATTACCATAAGAAGATACTGCAGCTGTACTTTGTTCTGGTCGGTGATGTAAAGCAGCGAATGATACCATCCGTTCCAGCCGGTCAATACCATCAACAGTCCCAAGGTCGCAAACGCAGGCTTTGATAACGGCATTACGATGCTCAGGAATATTTTGAATTCACCTGCCCCGTCTATCTTTGCAGACTCGATAAGTGCCGACGGTATGGACTGGAAAAAGCCCTTCATAAGCATTATGTTCCACGCTCCGCACATTCCCGGTATTATAAGCGCCCAAATACTGTTCTGCAAGCCCAGCCATTTCGATATAAGAATATACGTCGGTACCAAACCTCCGTTAAAGAGCATGGTAAAGAACATATAAAACGAAAGTACACGTCTGTACGGATAATCCTTACGGCTTAAAACGTAGCCGTATGTGGACGTAAGCGCAAGACCGCCCAATGTCTGGACAACGGTCGTAAATATCGTTACTCCGTATGCATCGGCAAGCTGTCTGGGATTATGGAGTATACTCCTGTATGCCTCAAGCGACGCTTCCGTAGGGATCATCTTATAGCCGCTGTTTATAATGGCCTCCTGAGTCGCAAACGACGTTCCGATTATAACAAGAAACGGATATACGCAGGAAAGTGCCAGAATTATCATAATAATATGAAACACTGCATGAAGTACCCGATCTCCGCCACTCTTCCTGTTTTTTGTTTTTAACAATTTCATGTCGCACACCCCCGTTCCTTAGTACAATGCAGAATCGGAGTCTATCTTGTTGACTATGGTGTTGGTCGTAATAACAAGTATAAATCCAAGCACAGCCTGAAGCATGGAAACCGATGAGGACAATCCTACGTCGCCAAGCTCTATAAGAGTTCTGTATATATACGTATCTATAACGTCGGTAGTCTTATACAAAAGCGGCGAGTTTAGCGAAATGTTGTAGAACATACCGAAATCCGCGTTGAATATCTTGCCTATGTGCATAATGAAAAGCATGATTATCATATTCCTTATGCCCGGCAGCGATATGTACCACATCTGCTTTAATTTTCCCGCGCCGTCAAGCTCCGCCGCCTCAAACAGCGATTCGTCAAGCCCCATGAGCGCGGAATAGTAAATTACCGCCGAATATCCAAAGCCCTTCCATATATGCGCTATGGTAAGTATAACGGGCCAGTATTTTGGATTGTTATACCACAGCACCGCATCTCCCCCGAGCGAGGTTATTATCTTATTCAAAATACCGTAGTCCATATCAAGGAATACCATGAAAACATACGCCGCGATTACCCATGATATGTAATGCGGTACAAAGATTGCCGTCTGGTAAATCTTGACGCTTGTCCTTGACATCTCGTAAAGCATAAGCGCAACAAACACGCTTATGGCTGTACCGAGAATTATGAACACAACATTATACATCAGAGTATTCTTTACCGCATGGATAAGCTGCTCATTATTCAAAAGAAATTCAAAATTTTTAAAGCCTATCCATTTACTGCCCAAAAATCCGAGCCTCGGCTTATAGTCCTTAAACGGAAGCACAAGTCCGTACAGCGGAATATAGTTGAATATGAAGATATACAAAAACGCCGGAAGCGCCATGATCGTAAGCGGCAGACTCTTCTTAAACCGGCTTGCCCGGCTGCTTTGGCTCAAAGGTGCTTCCGCTTTTTTTGTTGTTTTTTTCGCTGACATAGCTTATCTCCTATAAAAGACCCGCTTTTAGGGTCTGCCGCACGGGCGGCAGTCCCATAAGCTTTTTAGTATCTGTTTATTACTTATTCTTTTTCCATTCGCTGTACTGTTTATTCATTTCCTCCAGTACCTTGTCAAGTCCCGATGTCTCAAATTTCTGCTTAGCGCTTGCCAGATACTCGTCAAAGTTATCCATACAGCCGTATGCGAATATCTGCCTGCATTCCTGATATATCGCTCCGCACTGCGCAAACGACGCCTTTACAGGCTCACTGTCAAAGGTAAAGCCTAAGCACTTTGCAATCTTACCTTCAGCATTCATCTTCTGCATTGTCTCAAGAGAATCCTTTCTGTTCCATGAGCTGTCCCACTGATCCCACAAAGGACCGATAAAGTTATGCCAGATCGCCCAGTGCTGCTCGTCACCCGATTTCGGGATTACGGATTTGCTGCCTATCTGCGCGCTTCTTTCCTCGTCAATAACATAATCAACACCCTCAACACCGTATGCAAGCGTGTTTGAAAGCTCGGGATCCTCCCAAATGAGATTTAATACCTGCATAGCCTTTTCGGGGTGCGTCGATGTTGAACTGATACACATTCTTGCGCCCGATACAGACGATATCATGGTATTTCCCGTATATTTCTCAACACACGGGAAGCCGTAATAGTTTGACGACTTTGAGGCGTCCTCTGTGTAGTATCCGCTGTCGTTCATAACGGCATATTTTCCGCTCTTTAATTCGCCGGCAAGGTCGTTCTTTGAAAGTATATCCTTCGGGATATAGCCCTTCTTATAGAAATCAGCCCTCGTTCTCCACGAATCCACTATTTCATCACAGTCAAATATGCTTATGAATTTGTCATCGTCATTATCAAATACCGTTCCGTCCGTATTTGAAATATATCTCTCGCTTACCTTCGGAGTTACACCGCTGGTGGGATATATATTCGGCTCATTTTCCTTTATCATCTTGAAATACGGCTCCAAATCCTCCAGTGTTTCTACACTCTGATAATCAAATCCGTATTTCTCAACCAAATCCTTTTTGAAAACCATTGACTTGGCAATCGAATATGTTCCGTTATTCTTTACCGCATATATTCCATCCTTGTACCTTACCATATCCCACGCAACGTCCTCTACCTTAGCCATGATGGCGCTGCCGTACTTTTTAAGAAGGTCGTCAAGCTGCAATATCGAATCCTGCTCTATATAGTTTATGTAGGTGCTGTTATCCGTAAGGAAGAACAAGTCCATAGGCTCCGCACTCGATACAAGCACGTTCAGCTTTTCGGCATAGTTTCCCTGCTCGATAAGCTTTAAGTCAAGCGTGTACCCCAGCTTCTCCTTTATAATCGCATTCGCCTTCTCCATTACAAGGTCATACGATTCAGTCGAATCTATCGCCTTCATCATATACATTGTAACAACATTATCATCCGCCGCCTTCTTCCCGCAGCCTGCCATGGGCACCAGCATCGACACAGCAAGAAATACCGATACTGCTTTTAATAATTTTTTCATTGCCAAAATCCTCCTTATGTAATTTAGTTTACTATATAAATCATTTGGGGCGATTCCTTGGATGTGAACATCCATATCGTCGAGTACTTATCCCCAACTGTTTCATACGCCGCAATCTCGTTTATATTGCTCTTTACAACTTCATTTTGCTTACGGTCGTATCTGTATACGTTGCCGCCCGCCACATGCGTCTCACGGTTCGCGGCAGGTCCTGTATTCTTATCCACCGCCGTTTCTTCGTCGACCATCATCGTACCGCCTCTTAAAACCACCGTCATAAGCCGGCTGTCCTTGGTCTGAACATCTCCGAAGAAATACCTCGTTTCACCCGTAAACGCCGTTGTTGACGGATTGCTGTACAAATACTTATCCTGACTGATGTCATAAATTATCGTGATCCTTGAAAGCTTTTTTCTTCCGCCGACATTTAGATAGTCTATACCTACCACGTCGCCCTCTTCAAGCTTCCTTGCCGGAAATGCGGAGCTTGCGGCATTTATGCTTTCTATATCAAAATCCTCATTATACATATAATATGTGTTGAGATTACCGTATTGGTATATTTCGATCTTATAGCATCTGTCGTCGTACTCGTCCATTGTCTGTACGATGGATTTTACTATACCCATCCCGTACTTTCTGCTCCTGAACGACTCATCGACCACCAATACGTCGGCGCCCAGCTTTGAATCGCCAAGCTGATACGAATATGCCGGCAGTGTGTCCGACGCATACTCTCTGTCGTCCTGCAAATCGGATTTATTGAGTACGCTGTAATCACTCAGATCATCGCCGCTCTTTGAAACCGCAAAAATCGTCGGATTCACATTCAGGAAGGTCTTTCCGTCCGTAAAGCATGACGCCGAGGAACGGTATTTGACGCTTGCGGATTTTATGCTCGTCCATTCCCTTATTCTGTCGGAATACCCGACAAGGTCAAGCGAGCACACATCGCCGCTGCCGTTTAATTCGTAGAGTATGGGCTGGGATTTTACTTTTTCATTACCGTCTAAAAGTATCCTGTAAAGCTCGTCACGCCTGTAGCTTCCGCCGTCGCCCCAAAGCCTTACCTTATCCGCGCACTTATAAAGCTCCGTTTCACCGTTTGACTTTAATATCCTCAGGTATATCTTACCGTCGTCCTCACTGTCAAGTCCTGCGCGTATCAGGTAGCCAACGGGTACGGAAACCTTCTGTTCAAAACCGACAATACGCTTTTGCTTATTGAGATAGAATATTCCCGAAAAGCCCGCCTGAAGCCCCGAAACATCACACATAACGCTTACGGTATACTCAATATCGTCAATGGTGAAAACCGTCTTTCCCCGGTCTTTTCTCGTCCCGCTTACCGTTCCCTCGACAGTGCTTGTGCTTACGTCTATCTGTATCGTTTCCTTATCGGTATTCGGGGCAATGGAAAGCACGTTCTTTACGGCAAGCTTATTTATCGTTGTTTCCGCGCCGTATTCATCATACAGCTCTACCGCATTATAATCATCAAATGAGATATAGTCCTTATCGCTATACTTACTGTAAACAGTCTGTGACGGTATGTCGATATGACCTATCCACAGATCCGTATACGCTTCTATAAGCAATACGTCCACATCGCTGTCATTATCGTTATCTATAAGCGTCAATGAGCCGTTATCGGTATACATCGGTATATCAAAGCCATCCGTCAACGCCGTTCCGTTATACATTACGGCGCAGTCGCGGGGTATCTCCCATTTACGCTCCCTTGTATCGTTTGATACCGCATAATGATACGTTCTGTTCTCATACTCGTAAATGTCAGCAAAATCAATTACCTCCACCGTGTTTTTGAGCTTACCTAAGTATACTACCGTATCCTCCTCGTCCGTTTTTACATAATAACGGACTCTGTAGCCGACAAGACCGTCTGTATTGCCGTAATAATCGTATATATCCCCGTTTATGCCTACCTGGTAGGTATGGGTCTTATCCGAATTATACAGCGATGAACGGAAATTTGAGGTCACGATGCCGTTTCTTACCTGCATTTTATGTACCTTTGAAAGCACCGTACCGCCCGTTTCATAGCTTCCTCTTATGCCTAAATCAACACCCAGCATATCCGCATCCAAGGCATTGTCAAGAAGCTCCATTGCGGCGGAGGCGACCATGGGATAACCCCTTGCCGCCGTCACGCCCTTTGTTATTCCAAGCTCCGAGGCGATAAGCATATACTGCTCAACTCCGCCGCCCCGTCTTTTTGCCAGAAATTCATAGCCGAGACCTTTTACGACAGATATGCACACGTCCTCATAGGTCACATCGACGTCCGGACAAAACTTACCGTCGTCATAAGCCTGCATAAGCCCCAGATCGGCGGCTAAATTCACAAAGCCTATTTTCTCGTATTTGGGATCGTAATCTGCAAAGAAATGCACATCTGCGGATTTGCCTATTGCGGATTCAAGTCCGAAAAACCGTATTACCGTTTCCGCCCACAAGCCGCGGGGTATGGTTGAGTCGATATTCAAATCCTCCGTAATAACGCCTATGGTTTTATAGAAATTATACGAGAATTTGAAATTCTCCTTATCGGCGTCCGTATACTGATAGCTCATGCCGCCGCTTGCGGCAAAACCTGTGATATACGGAATGTTTGCCAACATTAAAACTGCCGCGGTCAATACCGTAATGCATTTTTTGATTTTTCTCATATCACCACCCCCTTCACATATTGTTTGCCAGATATTCTATCGCGCGGTAGAGGATAACCGCCGTTTCGGCTCTTGTGGCATTGTTTTTGGGATAGAAATTTCCGTCGCCCATTCCGCTTACTATGTAATTCGTTTCCGCAAACATTACCGCGTTTTGGGCATAGTCGGAAATCGTTTCGTAATCCTTAAAGCCGCTCAGTCCAGTATATTGCGGCAAGCCACGTTTCATATTTACCGCACGGTAGAGCATCACCACAAGATCCTGTCTTGTTATCTTGTACCCGATACCGAATCTGTTGTTATCCATACCCTTTATTATGCCGCTGTTCACGCCTGTTTTTATGTACGGATAATACCATTCGTTTTTATCCACGTCCGAAAAGCTTACGTCATTGCCTGCGGGATCGGTTATTTCAAAGCCGTTTATTATAAGCTTTAAAAATTCCTCTCTTGTGATCACTCTTTCGGGGGCAAATCTGTTGTTGCCTATGCCCTGTAAAACGTTTCTTTTATACAGCGCAAGCGTCGCTTCCTTCGCCCAATAGTATTCCTCCATATCCTCAAACGGATAATCCTCGCCGTCCAAAAGCTTGGTTACGGAACTTTGTCCGAGTGTGGAAAGCACGGTCGCAGAGTTGGTGCTGCCGGAGCTTTTTCCGCCGCCTCCGCCGCCGCCTGAGGTATTGGATGATGACTTTAACGCCTCAAGCTTTGTTTTTACATCGGCTACGGATTTGAACTCCGTACCGATAAGCTCCAGGAATTTTGAGTCCGCCATGTCGTATCTTGTCATATCTATTCCGAGAAGCTCTTTGTTATCTTCAAGAAGCTGCTTTACCGACGCCGCACCTATGGCATTTTTCAGATATGTGTTTAAAACCGATACCGTAAATGCAGTTTTTATATCCGCCGGCGTATTGTATTTCCTTGCGGCAAAGTTTTTATATACCGCTTCCTTTATCTTATCGGGAAGCTTTGAATATGTTTGCTTATATATTGACAGATCATTTATACCAAGCTTTGAATCGTATTCCCCGAATACCGCTTCCATTCCGCTAAAATCTGCGGCTTTCTTCAGATCCTTGACTATTACAACGCCCTCCAAGGCTTCTTCAAGAGCGGAAACGGTGGTTATCAGCGGATAGCCTGTAAGTATTGACTTTATCCCGCCAAGATCGGGTTCTGCGGCAAAATACTTATCAAATACCGGCGTATCAAGATACAGATTTCCGTAGTAGGTTGTGATCGCATTTACCAAACCGTCGACATCCTTGTTACGTTGTGCTGTCTGTATTGCGCCCAAAGCCTGTTTGCGGTAATTGTCGCCGTAGAACACGAAGGTTTCGGATACGTCGCCATCATCACCCAGAACGCCCAATCTTAACGTGTATGAGCTTTCGCCTATATCCTTAAGCTTTACCTTGAATGTAAAATCACCGTTTTCATCAGCGGTCGTCTGCCTTTGGTATACAGTATTTTCCTCCAAAGCGCCGGTGTCTGAAACAAATCCGTTTTCTGTATAGTCTATTCTCAGGAAAACCTCGCTCCCGCCGCCGTTTACGGCATTGCCGGCGATGTTTATATAATCGCCGTTAAGCGATTTTATATAATTTACCTCATGCTCAACAGCGTATGCTGTGCTTATACTTACACCGATGCAAATTACAGATATAATTCCTGCTATTTTATTTTTTATTTTCATAGAATAGCCCTCCTTATTCGGTAATATAGTTAAGTCTGATATAATCAACGGTCATTTCACCCTTCCTGCCCTCGGGTGCAAGCATAAGCCTGTCTATTACACCGTCCCAGCCCGACAGGTCACGCACATCGACTGTGTAAGTCTTATCGTATGTATCGTTGGGGGTTATGTCTATATCAAATGAC
>CACZPW010000264.1 GCA_902783115.1 uncultured Ruminococcus sp.
CTTATCTGATGAGTTCTGCCCGTTTCCAAAACACATTCCACCAGCGTGTAGCCCGTATACCTCTTAAGCACCGTTATATGCGTTATCGCCTCGCGTCCGTCCGGCACCACCGCCATTTTTTTGCGATCCGATCTGCTCCTGCCTACGGGCTTATTTATTGTAAGATGATCCTCTTTGATATTACCGTTTACAAGCGCATAGTATTTTCTTAACGCCTTTCTCTCCTTTAGCTGTGCCGATAATTTAAGATGCGCCGCATTATTTTTTGCAACTATCAAAAGTCCGGAGGTGTCCTTATCAATTCTATGCACGATCCCCGGTCTTATTACCCCGTTTATTGCGGATAATCCATCTTTGCAGTGGAACATCAAGGCATTTACCAGCGTGCCGTCATAATTACCCGCCGCAGGATGCACCACCATGCCTTGAGGCTTGTTTATAACTATCACGTCACCGTCCTCATACACGATATCAAGCGGCATATCCTCGGGTGAAATTTCTATCTCGGACGGCTCGTCTCTTATTATAACTATTTCCTCGCCGCCCTTTAGTCTGTAGTTTTTCGGTACGCATTTACCCGATATTGTTACCCTGTCCTCCTCGCAAAGCTTTGAGGCGCAGCTTCTTGATATATCCTCCGAATTATCGCTTATGAATTTGTCTATCCGTTCACCGCTGTTATTATCCGCGACCTTAAGCTTTAACTCATACATTATTGCTTATCCTTATCAAAAAACAGTATATAAACCATAAGAATCCCCGCACCGACGGTTATGGCAATATCGGCAACGTTAAAAATTGGGAAATTTATGAATTTGGTTTCTATAAAATCTACGACATATCCGTACATAAGCCTGTCAACGGCATTGCCGAGTGCGCCTGAAAACATCAGAGCAAGCGCCGTACACAAAAGCCTGTTTTGGGGCTTTTTCAATATCCAGTACACTATAACGCCTATGCAGAATATTACCGATATAAGGCTCAATATCCCTATCTTGCCCGAAAGCATCGACCATGCCGCGCCTTGGTTTTGTACATAGGTAAAGTCAAAAATCCCAAAGACGCTGCCAAAGGTTTCGCCGGTACCTACATTTTTTACTATAAAATACTTAGTCAGTCTGTCGGCGGCAAAAAGCATTGCCGCAATTAGTCCGTAAATCATATCCGTTCTCCGAAAATCATTCAGAAATATACGAAAGTGCGCCGTATATCTCGTCCCTTGTAATATCCGACACCTGCACGACCTCGCCTATCTTTACGGGGAGTATGAATTTCAAAACGCCGTCCGCCATTTTTTTATCCCTTTGCATAAGCTCATAGACGGCGTCCGTATCCGGTATCTTTACACGCGCCGGGAAACCGTACATATCCAGTATCTCTTCTATATAATCAAGCCTTGCCTCACTCAACATTCCTCTTTTATAGGCTA
Source organism: uncultured Ruminococcus sp. (assembly GCA_902783115.1). Classification (GTDB taxonomy): domain Bacteria; phylum Bacillota; class Clostridia; order UBA1381; family UBA1381; genus 12844. The sequence goes on from CACZPW010000264.1 coordinate 1,430, forward strand.
TATATCCCGCGCCTACCATACCTATTGCAACGCATTGACCGTGAGTCATTTTAAAATCATACGCCGCCTCTATCGCATGCCCTATGGTATGTCCGAAATTCAAAATCGCTCTTAAACCGTTTTCTCTTTCGTCCGCCTCAACTACCTTTGCCTTTATAGAACAGTTCGTTTTTGCCATTTTGATAAGTATGTACGGATTCAGCGATCTTACAAGCGCCGCGTTGTCTCTTAAGAACACGAAAAAGTCCCTGTCCCTTATTACGGCGTGCTTTATGACCTCGCCCATGCCTGATGTAAATTGCTCATCGTCAAGCGAATGTAACGTATTTACGTTTATATACACAAGCTTTGGCTGATGAAACGCGCCCAGAATATTTTTGCCGTTCATAAAATCCACGCCCGTCTTACCGCCAACAGAGCTGTCCGATTGCGAAAGCAGTGTGGTGGGTATTTGTATATACCGTATGCCGCGCATATATATCGATGCGGCAAAGCCTGCCATATCCCCGACAACGCCGCCGCCCAAGGCGAGTATCATGGATTTTCTGTCCATACGGTGTTCAACGCAAGCCGAACATATACCGAGTACGGTTTTCATATTTTTATTTTCCTCTCCTGCGGGGAATGTGCATATCTTTACATCATATCCGCACCCCGAAAGCTGTTCCTTTACGGGTGCGGCATACTTATCCAGCACGTTCGAATCGGTGACTATCAAAAGCTTTTTCGGTGCGTTTATGCTCAAAAGCGCCCTTGGCAGCTCGTCAAAGCTTTCCTCAAACACTATATCGTAGGAATCAAGTCCCAGACTTACACGCAATTTATCCATAGTGACCTCCCTTATACAGACAGCGACGGCACAGCGTTCAAAGTCAAGTCCGAACGCTTTCCGTTTATATATTCATAATATCCCGCACAGGCTATCATTGCCGCATTATCCGTACACAGCACAGGCGGCGGAAATAAAACGTCTATACCGTACATTTTCGCCCGCTCCGTCATTTTTTCCCTAAGCTGTGAGTTTGACGCGACACCGCCCGCTATGGTGACGATCTTTGAATGTTTTTTTCTTGCCGCCTCTATAGTATGGTCGCAAAGCACGTCCGTAACTGCATCCTGAAAGCTTGCGGCTATATCGGCTTTATTGTAGCTGACATTGTTCTGATCAAGCTTATGCAAGTGGTTTATTACCGCAGTTTTTACGCCGCTGAAGGAAAAATCAAACGAATTATCCTCCATTCTGACTCTCGGAAATTTTACCGTTTCCTTGTTGCCGCCCTTTGAAAGCTCATCAAGCAACGGACCGCCGGGATAGCCCAAGCCCAGCACTCTTGCGACCTTGTCAAACGCCTCCCCTGCGGCGTCATCCCGTGTTCGCCCCATGACCTCAAGCCCGTTATAGTCCTTTACCCATACTATATGGCTGTGCCCGCCCGACGCCACAAGACATACAAACGGCGGCTTCAAGTCTTTATGCGCGACAAAGTTTGCCGCTATATGACCTTTTATATGATTTACTCCCACAAGCGGCTTTTTAAGCGCATACGAAAGCGCTTTTGCGCTCGATACCCCAACAAGCAGCGCGCCGACAAGCCCCGGTCCGTATGTAACTGCTATTACGTCAATATCCGAAAAAGTGACGTTTGCATCGGAAAGTGCCTTGTCTATCACCAAATCAATATTTTCTATATGATGCCGCGACGCCACCTCCGGCACAACGCCGCCGAACTGCCTGTGAATGGCTATCTGCGAATTTATAACGTTTGATAAAACCTCTCTGCCGTCTCTTACAACAGCCGCCGCAGTTTCATCACATGAGCTTTCTATGCCCAAAACCAATATCCCGTCCATTATCGCTTCTCCCTCTATTCCAAAATAAGCGTCATAAGCAGCGCATCTTCACGGTTTGAATAGTACCTTTTCCGCTCGCCGACCACCTTAAATCCGTATTTTGTATAAAGATTCAAGGCGGCAATATTTGATTTTCTTACCTCAAGAGTAAGGGACGAAAGTCCCAAAGCCCTTGCACTGTCAGTGATTTTCTTGATAAGCATACCCGCTATGCCGCGCCGCCTGTATTCGGGTACGACTCCGACATTTGTTATATCGCCCTCGCCCGATACGTTCCAAAAGCCCGCATAGCCGATTATCCTGCCGTTATCCGATGCGATATAATAGCTTGTAAGCTCGTTATTCAATTCATTTACAAACGCCTGCTCTGACCAAGGATTATCCGAAAAGCACAGCTTTTCCGCCTGTGCCGCAGCCTTGGTATCGCTAAGCTCCATTTTGCGTATTTCAATCATTATTTTTTAATTTCTCTACTGCCTTTTCCAACATGCTATAAAGCCGTTTGGCTGTTTTTTTGTATACCTCAATGCCGCCGCCGTATGGGTCGGGTACGTCTTCGCTCTCTCCGATAAATTCCGCCAACGTATACACCTTATCCTTTGCGACAGTCTCCAGCGCCTTTTTATGCGATTTTGTCATTGTCAAAATCAGGTCACATTCGTCTATA
>CACZPW010000265.1 GCA_902783115.1 uncultured Ruminococcus sp.
AGGAAAAAAATATATACCTCGTCTATGGCACTGCTGCCCGTATAGTTTTTCTTTAACCGCATATATGAATTTCCGGTTTTTTTATCGGTTACCTTATCCACCGTGTTTGTACCTGCATCAACCGTCAAGCCGGAAAGAACATCTGTATTTTCTTCGTCATACGTCCTTGAATAATATGTATTGCTCCCAACCGTCGTTTCAAGCTGCGCCGCAACATATTCCGTTTCCTCCGTATTGTACGCTTCCTTGGGAAGATCTGAATGAGCCTTTGGCTTATCTGCGTTATATGCCCACATTCCTCCCAATGTAACCGATGCACCGCCCGCCTTTGTTGCGGAAAAAGTGATTTCCGCCTTGTTTATTATTTTCGGCATTCCGCTTATGTACCAGTTATAAACCATACATCTTCCGTTGATGTATACACTGCAAACAGACGCAGCAAGATCAAATACCGTATCTATCTGCGTCATTTTCCTTATGCCGGAGCTTGACACTTCCTTGCCGTCGCATAATTTAAGCGCACTGTTACCCGAAAACTCCATAAGCTTCCAGGGCGCTCCGCCGCCGTCATAGAACAGCAGCTCCCCCTCGTCGATATAATCACTGCCCTCAATATCCATGGAAAACACAAATACATTTCCCACGCCGTCTATATCCGCCGCTGCGGTCACGGTGCGGCGCCTTCCCGCCTCCAGGAACAATGCCTTGTCATTCTCACCCGTGTTGATTACATGTATATCATCCGCCTGAGCCGTTATATTTCCCGTTTGTCCCGAATTTGTTACCAAAGCGCAGAAGCTTTCCGAAAATACATAACCTTCAGCCGTTTTTGCATAGGCTGACATACCTGTAAAGAATATTCCCGCAATCAATAAGCTTATAAATCTTTTCATTTACATCACCTTCTACACCATTCTATATTTAATTACAGTATACCATTAGCAGCCTTGATAGGGCAATGGATAAAAATGCCAAAAACATGTATAATCAACACCATGAATTTTAAATCTGTTTTCAGAAAAATTTACGTACTGCGGCTGGTGTTTTACAGCAATTCAAAGGGCTGTGTTTACGCAAAATGTACTGCTTTTGCTTGTTTTTTACTTGTTTTAACTGTTTTATTCTTTTTTTTACATTGACAACCAAAAGCGAAAATGTTATATTGTCTACAGAAAGGGGGGGATATATATGTTTAGTTCTTTTTATACAGGCAGCAGACGTAAGGTCTCTATTGTAAATACCGCCTCAGGTGCTGATATTGAGGTTCCGCCGTACCGCACTCTTGACGAGCATTGTCTTGTTTATGTCATAGAGGGAAAGGTGAAAATAGAGCTTGAAGATAAAGAGTACACTCTCAGCAAGGACGATCTCATCATAATCCATGCCGGGCACAGGCACAGCTCTGCCGTCTTAACAAAAGAAACAAGAACATATTATCTGCATTTTCAGGCGTTAGATGAGGATATGTTTTTTTACGATTCGGATCCCAAGGCTGCCTTTGACAGTCAATATATTTTGCTTAACTACTGCTTTCACTGCACAAATCCCGAAACCGTAAAGCACATTCTTGCGGAAATGGTATCTATCCGCTTTTTCATACGCAAGGAGTATACCCTGAAGGATTTCGGACTTTCCTCGCACCTGGATAATCTTTTATATGAGATGAGGTCTAATCTGGATCTTTCGGCTCATTACACAAACAGCTTTATCAATCTGGCTATCCGGACAATAGCCTGTCACCCCGCAAAATTCTATTCTCTCGAAGAAATGTCATATATTGTCAACTGCTCTAAAAAGACACTTGAGAAGAATTTTAAAAATGTGACAGGATACTCATTTCATCAGTTCCAGCTTGCAAAAAAAATCGAATCTATTTCGTTGGCGCTGAAATCAAATCCGAATATGCCGCTAAAGGTTTTGGCATCACAGTTCGGCTTTTATGACGAATTCCATTTGAGTAAAACCTTTAAAAAAATGATCGGAATATCGCCCAAGGAATACCGCTCAATCATTAAAAGCACCCGCCGGCAGCCGGAATAACAACAAAAAAAGCGAGCATGCATAAAGCACACCCACTTCGCATAACAGCATCAGCAAAAACAGCTTGTTTCGCCGTAAAAATCATACCGTTTTTTAATAATTTACCCGCTTCTTGCCTATGTAATACGCATAATGTTACGCAAGACATGAGCGGGTATTTAAGATTTATTGGCGCACAAATAATATTTACCTGATTTTCATTACCCATATTTTGGTTGCGTCCTGCTTTTGCGCTCCTAAGGATACATTATATTATTCCCTTCTTTTCCGTTTGACTGCTTACATGGCAGCATACATTATTTCAAAAATCAATCCGGCATCAATTATTAAATCCGTTCAGCAATTTTGTTGCATACGCCGGATTTACACGCTCCCAGTCAAAGCTGTAGGGCTTTACCCCCGATTCTCTTAACGACTGCCATACCGTATCATAGCTTTCCTTAGGTACGGAGGAGGTGTATATCTGATTTTCTACGGTGTCGATTATCATAAATTCAAGCACATTATCCCGGAGCTTACCGAACCGCGCGCTTCGCTGTTCCGATTTTTCTACCTCCTGCGACAGGATCATCAGCTTTATAACCTCTATCGCCTTATCGTTTAAGCCCATATCAAAAATCAGTATCTTTTCAAGCAATTCGTTATAATCGGTGACAAACCGTAGATTATATCCCTCCAGCTTTTCAAGCTCACCCGATTCCTTTGAGGTTTCGGCAACATTTTCGTAAAGCTGCTCCGCAAGTACAACATCATTCGTCGGTGAGAATGATATCATAAGCCTTTTATCCTCGTCATGGTACAGCATGGGCACGCTCATAAGCCCCACCTGATTGCAGGACGGGCATCTGAATACATTTACCCTGCCCTTTAGCAGATCATCCTTTAAGTCGGGACTGTCCGAAACGGTTATTGAATTCCAGACCGTTATATCGCTCATTTGTCCGCATTTGGGACATTTTAAGGTTTGTTTGGTATTTATACTCATTTTTATGATCTCCCTGTATCCGTTATCCGCTGCGCCGCCATCATTATACCGAGCTTTGCGGACTCGTATGTAAGTCCGCCCTGCATATATGCAATATACGGAGGTCTTATCGGGCCGTCCGCCGACAGTTCTATCGACGCGCCCTGAATAAACGCGCCCGCCGCCATAATGACCTGATCCTGATACCCCGGCATATCCCACGGCTCCGGCGTTACAAAGCTGTCTACGGGCGCACCGCTCTGTATACCCTTGCAAAATGCGATAAGCTTATCCTTATCTTCAAATTTTACCGCCTGTATGATATCATGCCTTATTTCATTGCTTTTCGGGTTTACCGAAAAGCCCATTTTTTCAAATACCGCAGCGCACAAAACGGCGGTTTTTAACGCCTGCTTTACAATGTGCGGCGCAAAGAACAAGCCCTGATACAGCGCTCTGTTGAATCCGAGCGACGCCCCGCATTCCCTGCCGATCCCGACAGATGTAAGCCTGTATGCGCAAAGCTCGACCAGATCACGCCTGCCTGCGATATATCCGCCGGACGGCGCAAGTCCTCCGCCCGGATTTTTTATAAGCGAGCCCATTATAAGATCTGCGCCATATGCCGTCGGCTCCTTATCATCGACAAATTCGCCGTAGCAGTTATCCACAATAGAAATCACATCGGGCTTTACCGCCTTTATTTTTGAAATTATAACTCCTATCTCACTTGACGAAAACGTAGGTCTGTCACCGTAGCCCTTTGAGCGCTGAAGCATAACGGCTTTTGGGTTGAGCTCTTTTACATATTTTTCGATATTTTCATAATCGGGCATACCGTCCGGCAAAAGATCCACCTGCGCATAGCCGATACCAAAATCCTTAAGTGAGCCGTCGCCCGCCTTGCCGCTTATCCCTATAACCTCCTCTAAGGTATCATACGGCTTACCTGTCACGGAAAGAAGTGTGTCACCCGTTCTTAAAACCCCGAACAGCGCCGTAGAAATGGTATGCGTACCGTTTACAAAGCTGTGCCGTACAAGTGCGTCCTCCGCATCAAATACCTGCGCATACACCTTATCCAACGTATCTCTGCCGAGATCGTCATAGCCGTAGCCCGTAGTCTGCGCAAAATGTGCTTCAGATACACGGTTGTCCGAAAATGCCTTCATGACCTTGAGCTGATTTATTTCGGCTGTTTTGTCTATATGCAAAAAATTATCCGCAACTGATCTTTCCGCCTCGTCGATAAGTTCAAGCACCCCGTCGGATATATTAAAATTTTCTTTTATAAATTCACGTTTGTCCATTTTTATTTCCCCCGCTTTGTATCAGTTATTATACCATAAGCAATTTATTTGTCAAGAAACTATCACTCACGAAAAAGGCTGCACTGTCGCTCACGAAAAAGACTGCACCTTATTGATGCAGTCTTTTTCTAAGGGGGTAAAACCGCAGAAGCGATTTTGTGTTTGTGAGGTACTGATATTTTAACCGTATTTTGGTGTCCTTATACATAAAATTTTGTTATTTTCAGTGATTGACTTTTTTATTTAAGTATGTTATACTTGCATAAGTGAAAATATACGGAGATGTATCGAAGTGGTCATAACGAGCACGATTGGAAATCGTGTTGTCCTTAACCGGGCACATGGGTTCAAATCCCATCATCTCCGCCAAAACAAAAATCCTGTCGGAAGATAGGATTTTTGTTTTGTATTATTCTTTATTCATTTGTTACGGCAGGATTTTTGTAATGATTTTAATTACACCCCGTGTCAATGTGTCAGCATTTTTACTGCCGTATTTTCAGCCGTTTCCATTATTTTTTCAACATCGGCTCCCTGTATGTCAAGACCTTCCGCTTTTATATGCAGAGTATTTTTTATGCCGAAAAAGTCGGTACAAAGCTTAGCGACATAATCATATCCGTAGTTATCTTCCGGTATAAATCCGCCTGCCGTTGTAATATATACAAGCCTTTTTGCCTTGCATAACCCTTGCGGGATCCCTTTTTCATTATAGCGAAAGGTAATACCGTTAACGCATATTGCTTCAAGATAGCATTTTAAAATTGCGGGGAACGACAAATCCCAATACGGAGCTGCAATAATTATCTCCTCCGCTTTTTGGAACTGTTTTGCATATATAAACATGCCGTCCGAAAAATCCGATTTTTCTGTAAATCCCTCACGCCTTGAAAGCATATCATAATCAAGCGGTTTAAGGTCTTCCTTAAACAAATCAAGCATTTCAATGTTACCTGATACCGTTTTTGAAAGCTTTTTTGCAAGAGCCAAGGTTCTTGACTGCGGTCTTGCACACGCATTTATAAATAAAACCATTCTCTAACTCCCGTACAGAATTTCCCGTTTGATCGAGTGCCTGTTGTATATGGCAACAACCGTGATAAATATTTTTTGCCACACAAAAACGGCAAATCTGCCGTTTTTTATGCGGATCATTTACTCAATTCTTCATCAATCGCCTTTGCGGCGGCTTTTCCTGCGCCCATTGCAAGAATAACCGTTGCGGCGCCGGTTACGACGTCGCCGCCGGCATATACATGGGCTTTTGACGTTTTACCCGTATCCTCGTCGGCGACTATACAGCCACGCTTATTGGTATCAAGACCTTTTGTTGTCTTTCTGATAAGCGGATTCGGAGTCTGACCGATTGCAACGACCACCGTATCTATATCCATTATTTCCTCACTGCCCTCAACAGGCACGGGACGGCGTCTGCCCGACGCATCAGGCTCGCCAAGCTCCATTTTTATAACCTCCATACCCGTTACCCAGCCGTCATCGTTGCCGATAAATCTTGTCGGATTCTGAAGCAGCTTGAATATGATGCCCTCTTCCTCTGCGTGGTGTACCTCCTCCGCACGGGCGGGCAATTCCGTCTTACTGCGCCTGTATACTATATACACATTCTCCGCACCCAGACGTTTTGCCGATCTTGCCGCGTCCATTGCGACATTACCGCCGCCAAGCACTGCAACATTTTTGCCCACATACACAGGGGTATCATATTCGGGGAATTTATAGCCCTTCATAAGGTTGATCCTTGTTAAAAATTCGTTTGCCGAATACACGCCGTTAAGGCTCTCTCCCTCGATACCCATAAACGACGGCAGACCTGCGCCCGAACCTATGTATACGGCGTCATAGCCCATATCCTCAAACAGCTCGTCGACAAGTATCGTTTTTCCGATAATTACGTTTGTTTCTATTTTTACGCCAAGCTTTTTAAGGTTTGAAATTTCCTTCTGCACTATATCCTTAGGCAATCTGAACTCGGGGATCCCATACATAAGCACTCCGCCTGCGGTATGGAACGCCTCGTACACCGTAACCGCATAGCCAAGCTTTGCAAGATCGCCCGCAGCCGTAAGTCCCGACGGGCCGGAGCCGATAACGGCAACCTTTTTCCCGTTTTGTGCGGGCTTTTCGATCTTATCCTCAACGTGCGCCATGTGATAATCGGCAACAAACCTTTCAAGTCTGCCTATGCCGACAGGCTCACCCTTTATGCCCCTTACGCATTTTGACTCGCACTGTGTTTCCTGTGGACAAACACGCCCGCACACTGCCGGCAGTGCGTTTGTTTCCTTGATTTTATTGTATGCGCCCTCAAAGTCGCCCTTTGTTATAAGCTCTATAAACTCGGGTATCTTGACGGCAACGGGACAACCCTGCATACAGGGCTTATTCTTACAGTTTAAGCATCTGTTCGCCTCATCGACCGCCATTTCCTCCGTATAGCCCGTTGCAACCTCAAGGAAGTTTTTGTTTCTCACATCGGGCTTCTGCTCGGGCATGGGGTTTTTATCCGCTCTCATATTAGGCATTATTATTTGTCCTCCCTATTCTGCAATGTCCCTCATCGCAAGATTTTTGCTCATAGCTTTTAAACATTCTGCCGCGCTTTAAGGCGCTGTCCCAATCTATCAGATGTCCGTCAAAATCAGGCCCGTCAACACAGGCAAACTTTGTTTCACCGCCGACAATAACACGGCAGCCGCCGCACATTCCCGTACCGTCTATCATAACGGGATTCATACTTACCGTGGTTTTTATATCATAAGGCTTTGTTACATTACAAACATTCTTCATCATTATAAGCGGACCTATGGCGATGACCTCTTCAAACTTCTCGCCTGCGTCGATAAGCTCCTGCAAGCGCTCCGTTACAAAGCCCTTTGTACCGTTTGAGCCATCGTCTGTAGTGATGATAAGCTTATCTGATACTGCCTTTAATTCGTCCTCCAATATTACAAGGCTCTTGTCCCGAAATCCCGTAATGACCGTGACATCGGCACCAAGCTCATGCAGCTTTTTTGCCTGCGGATACGCTATCGCCGTACCCAAGCCTCCGCCGATAACAGCAACCTTTTTTATTCCTTCAAGCGGAGTTGGCATTCCGAGAGGCCCCGCAAAATCCAGCAATTCATCGCCCGCTTCAAGCTTTGCAAGATCCCTTGTCGTCTTGCCGACTATCTGAACGATTATCGTTACCGTTCCCTTTTTTGGATCAAAATCCGATACCGTAAACGGCACCCTTTCGCCATATTCGTCTATCCTTAAAATTATAAACTGCCCCGGCTGCGCTTTTTTTGCGATAAGCGGCGCTTCGATTTCCATAAGGAAAATCTGCGGGTTAAGAGTTTCCTTTTTAACAATCCTATAAGCCATTAGATCACCTCAAAATATATTTCTCAAAAATCATTAAGATACATAATACCACATGTATATCGTTTTTTCAACAACTTTATGATAATTTTTATCTGCCGACACCCTGTGTACGTTTTACACGGAGTCTGTTTATTGCCCTTGCCATTTTTGCCTGCGCGGCGTTATAGTCCTGAATGCTTTTCTTTTGCAGGATCGCTTCCTTTGCCGATTCCTCGGCGCGCCTTGCACGGTTTTCGTCTATTTCCTCAGGCCGTTCCGCCGTATCTACCAACAGCAGAACGCTGTTATCCTCGACCTTTATTATTCCGTCCGACGTAGCGGCATAAATAACCTCGTTATCCGGAGTCGTTATTTTCAAAAGTCCCGGAACTATTGCCGACGTCATATTATAATGCATTGCCAAGATACCGTACTGACCTTTTACGGTAGGGATCACAAGCGATATGCAATCACCCTCATAAAACGGCTTCTCTGCGGCAAGCACTCTCAGTTTAAAAGTCTTCATTTTATAACTCCACGCCAAATCATATCTCGCCGGCTTTTAATTTCCCGGCTTTTTGCACTACGTCCTCCAATGTGCCGACATTGTAAAATGCAGCCTCGGGATATTCGTCCATTTCGCCGTTAACTATTGCTCCGAAGCCACGCAGCGTTTCGCTCAGCGGCACATATACGCCCGGATTGCCCGTAAATTTCTCGGCAACGTGCATGGGCTGTGCCAAAAACCTCTGTATACGCCTTGCACGGCTTACGACACGCTTATCGTCCTCACTTAACTCCTCTATGCCGAGTATTGCGATTATATCCTGCAATTCCCTGTACTTTTGCAGTATCTCCTGCACACGCCTTGCTATTTTGTAATGATTTTCGCCTATTACGGATACTTCAAGGATTCTTGAGCTTGATTCGAGCGGATCGACTGCGGGGTATATACCCTGCTCCGCCACCTTACGCGACAGCACCGTTGTTGCGTCAAGATGCGAAAACGTTGTCGCGGGCGCCGGATCCGTCAAATCATCGGCAGGGACATAAACCGCCTGCACCGACGTTACGGAGCCGTTTTTGGTTGATGTTATCCTCTCCTGCAGCGCGCCCATTTCCTCGGCAAGTGTGGGCTGATAGCCGACAGCCGACGGCATACGCCCAAGCAGGGTCGAAACCTCACTTCCCGCCTGCACAAAACGGAATATATTATCTATGAACAAAAGTACGTCCTTATTTTCCCTGTCACGGAAATATTCTGCCATCGTAAGCCCGGACAATGCAACTCTCATTCTTACGCCGGGCGCTTCGTTCATCTGCCCGAAAATAAGCGCGGTCTTATCTATTACTCCGCTTTGGGACATTTCACGCCAAAGGTCGTTACCCTCACGGGAACGCTCTCCCACGCCCGTAAATACGGAATATCCGCCATGCTCC
>CACZPW010000266.1 GCA_902783115.1 uncultured Ruminococcus sp.
AGGTCACAAGGTTGAGCTTTTGCCGTATAACAGCCTTGCGGGCGTTAAATATGAAATGCTTGGCATGGAATACAAATTAAGCGGAAAGGATCTACAGGATCAAAAAAATGAACATCAAAGAACTAATCAAAGGTATGACCGTTGAAGAAAAAATCGGTCAGCTTAATCAGGTGGCGTATATCCCCGCCACTATCGACGGGATAGAGGACAGGATAAGAGAGGGCAAGGTGGGCTCGATAATTCTTGCGCAAACGGCATTTGCGGGGAATGACAGCCCTTGTTCTGTTGATTATGAAAAGGTAAACCGTTTGCAAAGGATCGCCGTTGAGGAAACAAGATCGCATATTCCGATTTTATTTGGGCGGGATGTGATCCACGGTCATAAAACCGTATTTCCCATACCGCTTGCAATGGCGGCGTCATTTGATACGGAACTTATAAAAAAGTCGTATGAATGTATAGCAAAGGAAGCGTACAACGACGGTATAAAATGGACTTTTGCGCCCATGCTTGATATGAGCAGGGATCCCAGATGGGGAAGAATAATTGAATCGGCGGGTGAGGATCCATACCTTGCCCAGAATGTCGCAAGGGCGGTAATAAGCGGTTTTCAGGGTGATGATTACAGCAAAAGAGGCAGACTTTGCGCCTGCGCAAAGCATTATGTCGGTTACGGCGCGTCCGAGGGCGGCAGAGATTATAACAGAACGGAAATATCCGAATATACGCTCAGAAATTTTTATTTAAGAGCGTTCAAAAGTGCGGTTGAGGCAGATGTGGGAACGGTAATGAGCGCATTTAACGAGATAAGCGGTCAGCCCGTAACGTCGTCAAGGTATCTGCTCACGGATGTATTAAAGGAGGAATTCGGCTTTAAAGGCTTTGTGGTAAGCGATTGGGCGGCAGTAAAGCAGCTTATAGATCAGGGCGTTGCGGAAAATGAGAAAGAATGTGCGCAAATGTCATTAAAAGCGGGCGTCGATATGGATATGGTCGACGATATTTACAACAAATACCTCTTAAAGCTTTTAAGCGAAGGAAAAATCACGGAAGAAATCATAGACGAGGCATTGTACCGTGTACTTTACATAAAGGAAAAGGCGGGACTTTTTGATGATCCGTATACAGCTCCCGTAAACGTTGACAGGGCGTTTAATGCAAAGACGGCAAAGGAAATGGCGGAAGAATCAATGGTGCTTTTGAAAAATGAAAACAATATCCTGCCGTTGTCGGTTTCGGATAAGATATATATTGACGGTGAAATGAAGGACGATACAAGGTCGATATTGGGCAGCTGGACGCTTGACGGTATTGCGGAGGAGACCGTCACTGTTTTTGAGGGCATAAATAAATACATAACGCCCGTTTTGAACGAAAAAGATGCGGATATTATTATTCTTGCTATCGGAGAAAGCCACACCGTTACGGGCGAGGCACATTCACTTGCGGATATTGATATGAAGCGGGAGCATATTTCACTTGCAAAAAAATACAAGGCAGAGGGCAAAAAGGTAGTAGGCGTATTGAATTTCGGAAGACCCGTTGCAATGGAAGACGGGGAAAAGTATTTTGACGCCATCATATATGCGTGGCATTCGGGAACACAGACGGGAAATGCGGTGGCGGATATCTTGTTCGGCAAGGTAAATCCGTGCGGACATTTGCCCGTGACATTGCCGAGAAAAACCGGGCAGATACCACTGTATTATAACTTTACCAAAGGCTCAAGGACGGTCAATGAATATTATGACCATGCGGATAACAGGTTTATAAATAATTATGATGACTGTAAGGGCTCGCCTCTCTATCCGTTCGGATATGGGCTCAGCTATACGGAATTTGAATATTCAAATCCGAGAATACTAAGCGAAAAAAACGGTGAATACGTTGTGGGGATCACCGTAAAAAATACTGGCAAATTCGACGGCAAGGCGCTTGTTCAGTGCTATATCTGCGATGAGGTCGCATCCTCGATGCGCCCGATACGCGAGCTTAAGAGCTTTGAAAAGATTTTCCTTAAAAAGGGAGAAGAGAAGGAAGTTTTGTTTAAGCTCGGAGAAAAAGAGCTTGGATTTTATAATATGGATAACGAGTTTGTTGTCGAAGAGGGCTTGTTCACGGTATATATGGGCGGGGATGCCTACTGTGAAAACAAGGTGTCTGTCCGTTATATAAAAAATTAAGGAAGGTGGTATTTTAAATGAATACGCATATCAAGGTCGATTTTCAAAGAAAAATCGGAAAGATAAAGCCCATGCATTGCGTGGGGCAGCCGCCGTTTATGGGTATTGACTACAGCTATATGCACTATCTTAAGGAGGCGCATATCCCATATTCAAGGCTTCACGATGTGGGAGGCCCTTATGGGGGATACATATATGTGGATATACCAAATGTTTTCAGGGATTTTGATGCGGACGAAAATGATCCCGGAAGCTATGACTTTGCATTTACCGATCTTTTGATTAAAAGTCTGCACGATAACGGCTGTGCGCCCGTCTACAGGCTGGGGATAACGGTAGAATGTTACGCGCATATAAGAAGATACAGGACGGATCCGCCAAAGGATAATGAAAAGTGGGCAAGGATCTGCGAGCATATCATCAGGCATTACAATGAGGGCTGGGCAAACGGGTTTGAATTCGGTATACAGTATTGGGAGATATGGAACGAGCCCGACGGCAATATAGCGCCTGATGATAACGGTTTATGGCACGGTACAAAGGAGCAGTTTTACGAGTTGTATAAGGTCAGCGCAACATATTTAAAAAAATGCTTCGGTGATAAGATAAAAATAGGCGGATACGGAAGCTGCGGTTTCCCCTGGTGCGATGAGCTTATTGATGAAAAAGAGCTTGAAGCGGCATATACCACCGTAAAGACGATAAAATGGCAAAAAAGGATAAGATATTTTATAGAGTTTTTTAACGGGTTTATGGATATGATAACCAAATACAATGTTCCGCTTGATTTCTTTACCTTTCATAGCTATTCGGGCGTGAAAAGCAATGTTTTAAGACAAGAATATCTCGATTCCAGACTTAGGGAATACGGATTATCACATATAGAAACGCATCTTAACGAATGGAATGCCAATCCCTACGTTGAAATGCGCGGCAAATCAATAGCCGCCGCAAATGCAGCGGCAATGATGTGTGCGATGCAGAACACATCTGTTTATATGATGAATTATTACGATGCGAGAATAGGACACTCGGTATATGCGGGTATGTTTAACCCCATAACATATAAACCGTTTTGCACCTACTATTCATTTTACGCATTCGGAAAGCTCTATACTATGGGAACTCAGACGTGGTGCTCAAGCGATAATGACGACGTTTATGCGCTAAGTGCGACGGATGGCGAAAAATGCGGGATGCTTATAGCAAATATAGGTAAGGATACGGATATAACCGTTGACAGCGATAAAAGCTTTAAAGCGTTTCTTATTGATGAGGACAATCATTTTGTCGAAGTCAGAATCAATACAAAGGATTTTGAATTAAAGGAAAATCAGACGGTGTATCTCGAAGCGTAAAAATACCGCTGTGCGACAATGTGATTTTGGGATAACTGTGTAAATAAAGATAAAAATAGGTAAACTGCTATGAAAATCATAAAAGATAATGAACCCAAAATAATTATGAGTAATCCCGGCAGAAAGCATAATTATTTCGGATGGCCCACCGTTACGAGATTGCAAAACGGTAAGCTTGCAGTCGTTGCATCGGGTTTTCGGCTTGCACATATTTGCCCCTTCG
>CACZPW010000267.1 GCA_902783115.1 uncultured Ruminococcus sp.
TGGAGGAGCTTTCAAAGCGTATGGCAAGCCTCGGGCATGAGGTTGACGTATACAACCGCTACTGCGGGGAGGAAAAGCTTAAGGAATACGAGGGTGCGAGGATAATCGAGGTGCCTACATATAACGTACCTGCGGTACACGCAATGCTTTATTCGCTGCTTGCGACAATACGCAGCATATTTACAAAATATGACGTGGTGCATTATCATGCAGAGGGGCCGTGCGTTATGATCCCTCTCGCCAAGCTTTTCGGCAAGAAAACCGTTGCCACAATTCACGGGCTTGATTGGCAGAGGAGCAAATGGGGCGGATTTGCGACCAAGTATCTTCTGTTCGGCGAAAAAATGGCGGCAAAGCACGCAGATAAGGTTATTGTCCTTTCAAACAACGTAAAAAAATATTTTAAGGACACCTATAACTGCGATGCGGTTATGATACCAAACGGTATAGAAAAGGTAACGCAAATAAAGCCCGATATCATTAAATCAGAATACGGGCTTTGCGGCGGAGATTATATTCTGTTTCTGGCAAGAATAACTCCGGAAAAAGGTCTTGACTATCTCATTGACGCCTATAAAAAGCTTGATACGGACAAAAAGCTTGTTATTGCCGGAGGCATAACCCCCGAAACGGAATACATAGCTTCGGTAAAGGAAAAGGCGAAGGGGAATGAAAATATTATTTTTACGGATTTTGTGAGCGGTAAAAAGCTTGCCGAGCTTTTTTCAAACTGTTACGTATACGTCCTGCCCAGCGACATAGAGGGTATGCCGATGAGCCTTTTGGAGGCTGTGGGGTATAACACAAGGGTAGTCGTAAGCGCTATTCCTGAAAATACCGACTGCCTTGACGGGTTCGGAAATTCGTTTGAGAAAGGAAACAGCGAGTCCTTGCGTAAGGTTTTAGAGTTCTGCCTTGATAACGAGGCTATGCGTGAATGTGATTTTAAGAAGGGCGTGACCGCATCAGATGTCGCAAAAAAGCGTGAAGAGCTGATTGCAAAATATGATTGGGATAATATTACGCAGCAGACACTGGAGCTGTATAAAAGTATTAAATAACAAAAAAAGTCCGTATATGCGGTACGCCGCGTATAGGGACTTTTTTGGTATTTAAAGTAAACTCACAATAGCCTCAAAATTACGCTTGCAGTTGTTTGTGTCGTTGAATGCAAAAAACGAGTTCATTCTCTGCAAGTAAATTTCATCGGGCTGTGCGTTGTTTGCGATTATATGCTCAAGCTCCGATATTACCTCGGCTTCGGTTTGGACTATCTTGCCGAAGCCGTCGCGCTTATAGTCAAAATAGCCTTTTCCGTACTGCTCCGCTCTGAAGCTTTCCTCGTCATACTGATAATGTACCATCGGCTTTCGCATATAGCCGTAATCGAAATACACGCTTGAATAGTCTGTAAGCAGGATATCGCTGTCAATAAGCAGCTCCTGAACGTCGTTATGCGCAAAATCGGCTATTTTAACTCTGCCGTTGTCCGTAACAAAGCAGTCGATAAAACGCTGTACCTCATAGTGGGGGTAGAATATAAGCTCATAGCCGTATTTTTCGAGCAGCGCCGCAAGAGCGGGGCTGTTTAAAAGACTGTTGTATTTTTGGTAATATTCGCTTGATAAAAACGTGTGCCTGCTGCAGCTTCTTAACGAGGAACGCCAGGTCGGCATAAACAGTATCCTGTAAGTAGGAGCGTCCTTTTTACGGAGATTATCATATCTGCAAAGCCCTGTAAGCTTCAATACGCCTTTTTCATAGCCGTAATTTTCCTCGACATATTCGTATTCGGGTACGGCTGAACACA
The DNA here is from genome assembly GCA_902783115.1 of uncultured Ruminococcus sp. Classification (GTDB taxonomy): domain Bacteria; phylum Bacillota; class Clostridia; order UBA1381; family UBA1381; genus 12844. The sequence continues at coordinate 1,811 of CACZPW010000267.1, forward strand.
CAAACATATCTATATTTGTGTTGTCGGCATGACAGAAATTTATATCATCCTTTATGATCCCGTGCTGCAGGAAAATATTTTTTGATTTGTTAGGTATATACTTACCGAATTTTTTTACATTGAAAAACAGTATATCGGGCGCATAGCCGTCAATATGCGTGCTTACCCTGACCTTTGCAAGCAGAAAGCTTATATAATGGCAAAAGCTCCCGTGAGGGATTATCCTGCCGAGATTTTCAACCTTTTTAAAGTCGGGTGAATTCTTTGATATGATGTACGCCGAATTTATTTCGGGATGCTCCGAGGTCAGATATTTAAAAAAATGGTAGCTGTTGTCCCGCGCGTCAATTCCGCGCTCGGATACTATCCATAGATCCTTGTATTCGGGGCGTGAACGGATAATGAGCGACACAAGCTCCGCCGCAAGCAAAATAAACAGAAAACGCGCATATTCAAATATTCTTCTGAGCTTGTACATACCGTTACCTCCGCTTTTTTCGTAATGCTTTTTATATACCATGCTTATCCCCGCAAAAGCCGGGGAGAACGCATTTGAATTCTTATTTTATCCTGAAAAACTTATATACTTTACCGTAAATCTTAAAGAGCGACCAATGCTTAAAGAAGAAATCAAGCGTTGAAAAACGCCCCCGTCTGGCAAGGTCTATCGGAACGATATAGCCCCACCACACGTTTTTGCGGGTATAGCCGTCGATCGCGCTTTTAAACGGCTCGGTGTTTATAAATTCCGTAAAATCTTTTTTTCGTTCCTCTTTCGACTTAGGGTTGTCCGGGTGGAAAGGATTGAGCTTCATATAATCAACCGCAAGCGATATAAGCCTGAAATTCTTGTATTTTTCCTCAATATCCTTATCGCCCGGATAGAGCTTTTCCATACAGACGTAATGATACCGTATCAGTGACATTGCGGTTTCGGGATAGTCGGGATTATATCGCTGGGTTATGCCCTGCATATCCTTTCTGTAATAATACATTACATAGGGGAGATATGCAATATTTTTTGCATTATAGTACGCATAGGTGTTAAACACACTGTCCTGCGCCTTTTTCTGACCTACGGGGAATTGTAAATTATTTTCCAGAAGATAATCACGCCTGTAAATCGCTCCCCATGCGGCGTGGTAGTATACGTATTTGGTCATACCGTATCTGTCCCCGCTAAGCGGCATCATACACAGACAGGATATGCTTATATCCCGCGCCGCGCTTTCGGGAAGCTCCTTAAGGCTTTTGACGGTGCACACAGGATCAACATTTGTTTTATCGGTGTAAAATTTACGCCGATCATGTATGATTATATCGTATTTTTCGTCGCAGAATGAAAGCGCTGTTTCAAGAGCGTGATCGGCGACAATGTCATCACCGTCCGCAAAAAATATCCATTCCCCCGAAGCCTCGGCAATGGTGCGGTTGCGTACACTGCTCAGACCGCTGTTTTTGTCGATTTTTATATACCGTACATTGTCACGGTTTTCGGCGTATTTTTTGCATATTTCGGCAGTATTGTTTGTCGATGCGTCATCAATAAGCAAAAACTCGACTTCGCTTGTAAGCTGCTTCATAATGCTTTCGATGTGTTTAATTAAATGCGGCTCGCTCACATTATATAAGGCGCTGCCTATACTTATTTTGAATGACATATATTTTTAACTCCTCTTATTCCGATTTCTGTCTGCGCTTGTTTTCATACATCAAAGCGTCTGCGCGGCGCATAACGTCTTCTGCCAAACGATCCGTTTTGGGATCGTACACCGCAATACCCACAGCAACGCTGATTTTCTCCCAAGCCTTGCCTGTTCTTTGAGATATTTCCTCGGTACGTTTTATCAAGAGCTGTTCAAGCTCATCACGGTTACGGTAATCCTCGTTTTGCATAATTACCGCAAATTCGTCGCCGCCCGTTCTGAATACGGGACTGTGTGAGAATACCCTGCAAATAATCGAAACAGTGTTCTTTAGATACATATCGCCGAATTTATGACCGTACTCATCGTTTATCGGCTTTAAGTCATTGCAGTCAAAAACTGCGATGGCAAACTCCTGCGACCAGCCGGAAATATTTATCTGATCCTGAAGATCACGCATGTATATATCGAAAGCGCCCTTGTTGTGTACCGAGGTAAGAGGATCGGAATAGGCAAGGTCGTTGAGATCCCTGATATATATCTTCATATAACCTGTCAGATGATTGAATGCGCCCGTTAAGATCCCGACCTCGTCGTTACCGTTATAGTCAAGCTCAAAATCGTAATTGCCGCCTTCTATCTGTTTTGCCGCCTCCGTAAGCTTTAAAAGCGGATCGGTTATATGCTTTGAAAAACGCATGGTAAGTATAATAAATATTATAAGCAGTATCAAAGACACGATTATCAGCTCTTCTGTAAGACGCCGCCTGTGCGCGTTGATTTCGGACATGGGCGCGGTAACGTTAAGCCTCATTCCGTTGATAAGCGGCAGCCATACCGCCTGCTTTTCTACGTTGTTGTGCGTATACCGTATGTATGTGCTATCCGAAAGCAAGCCTTCGGGTACCTTCTGCTTGTTTTCTGCGATAAGCTCGTCCATGCTCATACGCGGGTGGCATATGATATTGCCCTCGGTGTCGTTTACAAACGCATAGCCGTTATCGTAAAGCTCGATATTTTTTACCTGATTGGCAATGGTGTTATAGTCGATTTCAATTCCTATAACTCCGACAAACCTGCCGTCTTTTTTTATGGGTACGTTATACGAAAAAACGTAAGCGTCAAGATTATCTGTAAAATACGGGGGAAGCCATACAGCTTTGCCCGTAGCCTTAGGAACAGTAAACCAGACAAGCTTTGACTGGTCGTCCGTGTCATAGCGCGTAATATCCGTGACATCATGCTCCTTAAAGCCGTTTCCGTCGACATTGATATACCAAAATCCCTTGTCCGAAGGAGCTACTGTAGGATCTATCCTGTAGTAATATGTCAAAATACCGTGTGTATTATTTGCCATCTTTTCAAAAATCCCGCTCACGCGGTCAAGATGGCTTCCGAGATTTTCAATATCCGTATTCTTAAGATCCGCCTCGGCATAATCGGAAATCGTTTCAACCGCCTGTTCTATGCCGCTAAAATAATTATCGAGATTTTTTTGCCCGTCCTCGCATAGAAAAAACAGTATCTGATTTGCAGAGGTGTTTCCCAAATTCCTTATTGAGATTGTTGCCATTGTGGTAATGATAACCATAACGATAACAAGTGCGCATACCGAAAGTGCCGTAATTTTTGTCCGAATTGAATGCATATCTGCCCTTTTCCTTTCCCAACTGCCAACAGCCGCCTCTTTGCGGCAAAAAACGGCATCAAATACCGTTACGGGGATATTTTACCACAAAATTCCTGTTTTTTCAAGGCATTATGGGCGGTTTTTTTGGCTTAATTTAGACCTTTTTCGGCTTTAGTTGGACTTTTTTTGACAAAAATATAACGAAAAGTGCTTGACGAATAACGTACTATGATATATAATGTAACATATGTGTATTATGTATGTGTAAGGAATGGGATATATGAACGGGATATACACAAAAAACTCGAAGGTATATATCGGGCTGTACATATTTTTCATTTTTTGTGCGGCAATGGGCGACTGGAAGGTAATAAATGCGGCTTTGGGCGGTTTGCCGAAGGTTCTTTCGGCAGGTGCTGTGGGTCTTGCCGTTATTTATATGCTTTGGTCGGGAAACTTCAATAACGTAAAAAAACTATTTCACTTTTTTGTGATGTATGTGTCGATAATTGCCGGTATAATCTTGTGGTCGGTAATATTATGGATACTTGACTTTCAGACTATAGGCTATATACTCAAGGGCTCGTCAAAGATGTCATTTCAGTTCCTTGATATTCTTGTAGTTATATCGGCGGGCTATCTGTTTGAGGAGGACGCCGCAAAGTATACCTTTTTCGGGCTTGCGGCGGGAAACATAGTAATTATAATTTTAGGCGCGCTTACAACGGGCTTGGGCGGAGCGATACGTGATATGATCGCAAACCTTACCTCGTTCGGCGCAAGCGACGTAGTGGAAAATTCCGCATTTATACGCGCGATAGAGATACATGACATTACCTTTGTTATGGGTGTGTACGTAATATATTTTCTTTTCTTCTGTCACGGCGAAAAGCGCAGGTATCTGTATGCCGGGATCGCATTGTTCCTGTTTATGGCGGGATTAAAGCGAATTGCGTTTTTGGGCATGATCATGGCGATGGCGTTTGGGCTGTTCAGCTCGTGGTTAAATCCCAAGGCTCAGTCAAGGTGGGTAATGATCGTTTCGTTTCTGGTCGTTGCCTTTTGCTATTATTACATAAGCATAATACATTCGGGTGCGTTTACCGCATTTTTGAGTGAGCATGAGATCGAGCTTATGGGGCGTGAAAAGATATACGATTTCATATCGAATTTCTATACCATATCCCCGTCCTACAGGGGTAAGGGGTACGAATTCTGCGTTCAGCTCTTAAAGACTATGAAGGGCACAAAGGATCAGGTCGTAAACATAACCGCCGTACATAACGATATACTTAAAATGTATGTGGAGCTTGGCTTCTGGGGATTCTTTCTGTGGATAATGGGCTACTATGTATATCAGACGCATTGGTTCGTTACCCGCTGCGGAGAAAAAACGGCTGTCTGCTTTATGACGATAAACTTGTATATGCTCATTTCGTATATGACAGATAACAATATGTTTTATTATTGGTCGAGTATGGCGATAAGAGTTGTTCCCATGGCGTTCTTCTTTGATCCGGTAAAGGAGATACAGCTTAAAATAAAAGACGAAGATGAAATGACAAAATTTGAACGCAGGCTTTCGAAAAAGCACGAAAAGGCGCGTGAACAGCAAAGAGAAGGATGGCTCAACGAGTATTCTGAGTGGGGTGAAGAATAGTGATAAGGATTTTGCACTCTGTAAGCAATATGGACCGTGCGGGGATAGAAACCATGCTTATGAATTTCTACAGGCATACGGATCGTGATAAAATCCAGTTTGATTTTTTGGCAAATAAACCAAAGCCCGGTGACTATGATGATGAAATAGCTAAAATGGGCGGGCGTGTGTTTGTATCGCCGGGATATAAGAATTTCAAAAGGTACCTTGATTTTATGACGGGGCTATTTAAAAAATATCCCGAATATAAGATCTTGCATACACATAACGGTTCTCTTATGCTGTATGCCTTGATATCGGCAAAAACCAACAATATTCCGGTGCGTATCGCGCATGCGCATGCAACGGCGATACCGTTTGATTTTAAAAACGGGATCAAAATGTGTATGAAGCCGATGATAAAGTATGTGGCAACCGATTATTGGGGCTGCTCTGACGCCGCAGGTGAGTTTTACTTTACAAAAAAACGCTGGAATAAGCATAACGAGCTTATACATAATGCAATAGATGTCGATAACTTCGCCTTTAATGCTTCGGCGCGTCAAAGGATACGGAAGGAGTTCGGTCTGGGCGACAAATTCGTTGTAGGACATGTGGGCAGGCTCACATGGCAGAAAAACCAGAAAAAACTCATAGATATATTTGCAAGGCTTCATAAGCTTGAACCGTCGTCGCAGCTTGTTATGGTCGGTACGGGCGAGCTTGAGGAAAAATTAAAGAAGCAGGCAAGGGATCTTGGCATTTCTGATGCGGTGACCTTTACCGGTATGCAGACAAATGTTAACGAATGGTACAGCGTGTTTGACGTGTTTGTACTATCATCGTGGTATGAGGGCTTGCCGGTCGTAGGTATCGAGGCTCAGGCGGCGGATCTTCCGTGTGTGTTTACGGACACTATAACACCGGAGGTAAAGGTGACGGACGGAGTCAGCTTTTTGGGACTTGATGACGATGCGTCGGTATGGGCGGATAAAATCCTTAAATCCCGAACGCATGACAGGGTAAGCAGATTTGACGAATTAAAAAAGGCGGGATACGATATAAAAACAGAGGCTTTGCGTATGCAGGAGCTGTATCTGGAATTATATGCGGCAAATACTTGATGACGCTTTTAGGGCAAATGGAGTTTATTTATGAAAATAGGCATTATAACACATCATTGCATAAATAATTACGGTGCGTTTTTGCAGGGCTGGGCGCTGCAGGAAAAGCTCAAAGCACTGTTTCCTCAGGACGAGGTATATATAATAAATTACATAATACCGAAACAGAATATAATCAATATAGGCGGTTTTTTCAGATACTATCCCGGCAGGGAAACGCCAGTATCTTGGTTAAATAAGGTAAAGCAGCCGTCGATCTTTGCAAAGGCAAGGAAGGATTATTATAATATGACAAGACCTGTCTACAGCACAGCGCAGATAAATTCACTCGATATGGACTGTATCGTAATAGGAAGTGACGAGGTTTGGAATTATCTTGACACAAAGGGCTATTCGCTTGTAAAGTTCAGCGCGGGACTTAAGGCAAAAACCATTGTTGCGTATGCGCCGAGCGTCGGAAAATCCACGGGCGCGGATGTTCCCGAGGATGTAAAAATTGCGATGCACGGCTTTACCGCGCTTTCGGCGAGGGACGCAAATACGCAGGCAATGTGCAGGGAGATATTGGGAACGGAGCCGATGATGGTATGCGATCCGACCTTCCTTACACCGACTCCCGAGGTGGACAACGAGAAAATAAGAAGGCTTACCAAAAGGCCATACATACTCTTTTATTACTGTAACGGTATTGAACGGGCATTGAAGGAAAAAATAATTTCCGCCGCGCACAAAAAGGGTTATAACGTGCTTGGCGGCGGGGAATACGATAAGCTGTATTCGGATATGGCGCTTGATCTTACCCCGTTTGAATGGGCGCAGCTGTTCAGGAAGGCGGAATATGTATATACGGGAACGTTCCACGGCGTGGTGTTCTCAATACTCAACAAAAAGGATTTTGCCGTATATGCGTCAATAGAAAGCAGGGTAAAGAAAATCGAGGCGCTCCTTGCGCAGTTTGGCATAGGAAACAGGGACATTGTGCGTGAGGGCATCGAAAACGAGCCGATAGATTACGACAGGGTATACCGCAAAATAAACAGATTGAGAGCCGACAGCGAGGATTACTTGTTAAGAGCCGTAAACGGCGAAATTATAAGAGGAGAAAGCACCGATGATAAAAAGCAAAGCGGATTTGAAGTATTACCTTGAGCAAGACAGGATCGCGCTGTATAAAAAAACAAAAAGACCGCGTTTTGCAGGTGATGAAATATGGCAGTATGAAATAATGCTCAGAAAAACAGAGTATTATATAAACTGCAGAAAAGATCTCATCGGTAAGGCGATAGCGGTCTGGTACCATTACAGACTGAGGAAATTCGGGCGCAAGCTTGGTGGCTTCCATGTATGCCCGAATACGTTCAGAGAAGGACTTTCGATAGCGCATTGGGGGCCTGTGGTAGTGCATCCGTCGGCAAGGATCGGCAAGAACTGCCGCATACATCAGTGCGTAACCATAGGCGCGACAAACGGTGAAAAGCAGGCTGCAATAATAGGCGATAATGTGTTTATCGGACCCTGCTCCTCCGTGATCGGAGATATAACAGTGGCAAGCGATATTGCAATAGGCGCAAACTGCGTGGTAACTAAAAGCTTTACAGAACCCGGGATCACCATAGCAGGAGTGCCTGCAAAAAAAATAAGCAACAATAATTCACA
>CACZPW010000268.1 GCA_902783115.1 uncultured Ruminococcus sp.
TCAGCTCAAATACGATACAGGAATTGATAAACTAATACTTTGCGGTAAATACACCACTCTCGAAAAGCCGTATAAATCACCAACATCTACAGAATATGGTTTAATATATGATATTACAGGGAAATCGGGAAATGTATTTTATGAAAGAGAAGATTCTGGGTATTGTTATGGAGCGGCATTAAATTCGGAGATTGCACATATTTTCAGAAGTACATATTTTCATAACCTAAATATGTCTAATGGAAATGTTACTGTTGGAAGCAATCCTAATTATTATGGTCTTCGTGAACCAGTAAAAATGATGTTTAAAATAGGCAATAATATATATGCCTTAGGTTTTCATGGGGGTTATAGTAGTAGTAGTGGGGCTTTATTTAAATATGATTTCGCTTCATCGGATTATAAATCAATCGCAGACACAGATTACTTTAATTCTGTTGCACAAAAAGGTAGTAACCTTTATTTCTGGTATAAGGACGAGTTCAGAAAAATGTCTGTAAGCGACGGCAAGGTAACAACGCTTGATATAAATACCAAAAGCGACAATGTTGAATTTGCCGATATGGGAAGCATGAGTAAAATATCCGAAGTATTCTTTGTAATTGATGACAATAAGGTCATATTCTATGACGAGGCTATGCAAGCGTTCAGAGTATTACAGAAAAACAAATAAAAAACAACCTGAAACAGAGAGGCGCAAAAGCGGGTGCTTTTGCGCCTCTGTCGGGTGTTATTCGCCGAATTTTTTGAAATGCGCCTTTATTGCCGAAAATGTTGTGTCGCTTATAAAATGCTCTATCTTGCAAGCGTCGTCCGCAGCAGTTTTCGGATCAACTCCCAGAGCTTCAAGCATTTTTGTCAAGGTTATATGTCTGTCGTAAACGTTTTCGGCTATTTCCCTGCCTTTTTTTGTAAGGACGATCCCCTCACGGTAATCCTCTTCTATATATCCGCCGTCCTTTAAAAGTCCCATTGCGCGGCTTACAGAAGGCTTTGAATACCCCATATATTCACTGATGTCTACGGAACGGACAGTTTTGCTTTTCCTTGAAAGAATAAGTATCGTTTCAAGATACATTTCCCTTGATTCATCGTAAGCCATTGACACACCTCCTTGGTTTATATCTACATTCTACCATTTTTCTTTCGTAAAATCAAGTATACGGATAAATATACAATTATCGGGTTAGCATAGGCTAACCGGTTGTGTAGATTTAACAAAAAAATATTTTTTATCAAAAAAAGCGTTGACAAGTTAGCAGAGGGTAACTATAATGTATCATAGAGTTAGCCAAGACTAACAAACTGCATTACAGGAAGTGATCAAATGATTCCGATAAGCTTTGCACAAATGGGCAGGGAGTGCGTGATAAAAAAAATCGGAGGCAGTCCCGAGGTCAAAAAGCACCTTGAAAATTTAGGGTTTTCCGTAGGCTCAGGCGCAACGGTCATAAACCGTGTGGGCGAAAATGTTATTGTTAAGGTAAAGGAGTCGAGAGTTGCTCTTGATTCACAGCTTGCAAACAAAATTATGATTTGAGGAGGTCGCAGAGGTATGAAAACATTAAAGGACGTAAAGGTCGGCGAAACGGCGGTCGTTTCAAAGCTGACGGGAGAGGGTGCCGTAAAGCGCAGGATAATGGATATGGGCGTTACAAAGGGCACAAAAATTTCGGTCAGGAAGGTTGCGCCGCTGGGCGATCCGATTGAGGTAACGGTCAGAGGCTATGAGCTTTCAATAAGAAAAGCCGATGCGCAAATGATTCTGGTGGAATAGATTTTTCAGGTCGGAAAGGATGGTTATGAAAATGAAAATTACGATCGCACTTGCCGGAAATCCCAACAGCGGTAAAACAACGCTTTTTAACGCCCTTACAGGCTCAAATCAGTTTGTGGGAAACTGGCCGGGAGTTACAGTTGAGAAAAAAGAGGGAAAATTAAAAAAGCACGACGGAGTTACCGTGACCGATCTTCCGGGCATTTATTCTTTATCTCCCTACACTCTGGAGGAGGTCGTTGCGAGAAATTATCTGATAGACGAAAAGCCCGACGTGATCTTAAATATTATTGACGGAACAAACATAGAGAGAAACCTCTATCTTACCACGCAGCTTATCGAGCTTGGCATACCCGTTGTCGTCGCGGTGAATATGATGGATATCGTCAGGAAAAACGGCGATAAGCTTGATACAGCTATGCTTTCAAAGGGCTTGGGCTGCAAGGTCGTGGAAATTTCGGCGCTGAAGGGAAGCGGAATAACGGAGGCGGCCGATGCCGCCATAAAAGCGGCGGAGGGCGGAAAGAAGGTTTTGCCGCATACGTTTTCGGGTGCGGTAGAGCACGCCATTGCGCATATTGAGGAGGCCGCGCTGCACGACATGTCGCTTGACGCGCAGAGGTGGTATGCGATAAAAATATTTGAGCGTGATGAAAAGATCATAGAAAAGCTTAAAATTTCGCCTCAGACACTTGCCCATATCGAGGAGGATATAAAGTCGGCGGAAAAGGAGCTTGACGATGATGCCGAAAGCATCATTACAAATGAAAGATACATATATATAGCCGAGATAATAAAGACCTGCTATAAGAAGAAGGACGCAGGCAAGCTGTCAAGCTCCGATAAAATCGACAAGGTAGTAACAAACAGATGGCTCGGACTTCCGATTTTCGCAGTTGTAATGTATCTGGTTTACTATATTTCAATGGTGGGCATAGGTGCGGCGTCAACGGATTGGGCAAACGACGGTCTTTTCGGCGACGGCTGGTATTTATTCGGTATCGGTCGCGGCGAATATGAAGAAGCGGCTGAGGAATATACAAACAGTATGAATGCGGTAAACGCCTTTTATGAGCTTGATACGGAGTCTGAGGATCTTGATGAAGAAGCCGAGCTTGCAAAAATGCGTGAGGTTGAGGCGCAAGACAGTTCTGCCGTAACGGTCGAGGACGAGGAAACCCTCGCAGAATCCGAGCTTACGGTGTATTATGATACTGTTCCCTCCGATGCGGACGAGGACACGGTTCCCGTATCGTATCTTGACGCGGTAGATTATTTTGAGGAAAACGGCTTTGAGGAACCCGATCCCGCAGACTACGGAGTCTGGGTAAAGGGCATACCGGCAATTATCGGTGACGGACTCGAAAAAGCGGGAGCAAGCGAGTGGCTTTGCGGGCTTATTTTAGACGGTATCGTAGCGGGTGTCGGAGCGGTGCTCGGTTTTGTACCGCAGATGCTTGTGCTGTTCTTCCTGCTTGCGTTTTTGGAGGCTTGCGGATATATCGCCCGTATTGCGTTCGTGCTTGACAGGATATTCAGAAAATTCGGACTTTCGGGAAAATCGTTTATCCCCATGCTGATAGGCACGGGCTGCGGAGTTCCGGGCATTATGGCAAGCCGTACAATAGAAAACGAGCGTGACCGCCGTATGACGATAATGACAACAACGTTTATCCCCTGCGGCGCAAAGATCCCGTTTATTGCAATGATCGCGGGCGCGATTTTCGGCGGCTCGGCATGGGTTGCCACATCAGCATATTTTATCGGTATGGCGGCTATAGTAGTATCGGGAATAATGCTTAAAAAGACAAAGATGTTCTCGGGACAGCCTGCTCCGTTTGTTATGGAGCTTCCCTCATACCACATGCCCACGCTTACAAACGTTTTAAGGTCAATGTGGGAGAGAGGCTGGTCGTTTATAAAGAAGGCGGGAACGATAATTCTCTTATCAACTATATTTGTATGGTTTACAAGCTATTTCGGCTTTGCGCAGGACGGATTCAGGATGCTTGCTGAGGACGAGCTTGACCTGTCCATCCTTGCAAGGATCGGAAGCGTTATAGCGCCGCTGTTTGCACCTCTGGGATTCGGCAACTGGCAGGCAACAGTCGCGTCGATAACGGGACTTGTGGCAAAGGAAAACATTGTCGGTACCATGGGTATTCTCTACGGCGGAAGCGAGAGCGCATATCACGGTATCGCCGCCGCATTTACAAGTATTACAGGCTTTGCGTTTTTGGTATTCAATTTGCTTTGCGCACCGTGCTTTGCGGCGATAGGCGCTATCAAGCGTGAAATGAACAATACAAAATGGACGTGGTTTGCGATTTTGTATCAGACAGGGTTTGCCTATGCGATAGCCCTTATGGTAAACCAGTTCGGAAACGTTTTTGCGGGCAGAATGAATATCATCGGGTTTATCGCGGCGCTTGCGGTTTTGGCGGTAATGGTATATATGCTGTTCTTCAAAAAATATTCCGAGGCTACAAAATTGGAATGAATAAAAGAACGGATATTGATAAGCTGAGCGAAAGGGGCGGCTATAAGTATGGCTAATGTAATAATTTGCATTGTGCTTGCCTTGGTTGTGGCAGGTATAGTATTTAAAATGATAAAAAACAAAAAAGCAGGCAAGTCCTCCTGCGGCTGCGGCTGTGCAAGCTGCCCCATGAGCGGGAGCTGTCATAAAGGTAAGTAAATATGTGTATGAAAGGGGTTGTAGCAATACGGTTTTTCAACCGGTATGCCGCAGCCCTTTTTGAGTAATAGGAGATACGGTCATGGGATTTTTTAAGAATTTTGTAAGTCAGACGAAAAAGCCGGAGGGCTTTTTGGGAAAAGTGATGCTAAACGGAATGAATTCGGGACACGGTAAAATGGCGGATTGGGGAATGTCAAACTTAAGCATCAATAACCCAAATTATATCGCAGAGCTTGGCTGCGGCGGCGGACGGAATGCGGCGGAGCTGCTAAGGCGGTATTCAAAAGCAAAGGTCTGGGCGGTTGATTATTCCCCGCTGTCGGTCAAAAAGGCAACTGAGTATAACAGTGAAGCAATCGCCCGCGGAAGATGTAAGGTAACAGAAGGCGATGTGTCAAATTTATCTCTTCCAAAAGAAAAATTTGACCTTGCAACAGCTTTTGAAACCGTGTATTTTTGGGGAGATCTTAATAAGTGTTTTGCGGGAGTGTTCTCCATATTGAATTCCGGCGGCTGCTTTATGATAGTAAATGAATCGGACGGCGCAGATGACGCAGGAAAAAAGTATGAAAAAATCATCGACGGAATGAGGGTATATACCGCAGAGGAAATTGAAGAAGCGCTTAAAAACGCAGGGTTTACGGAAATTAAAACCGTACATCACGAACAGAAGCCGTGGATCACGGTAATTGCAAAAAAAGCGTGAGGAGATGAAGAAAATGCAAAGTAAAACGAAAAAGGCCTTTGATTTTGCGGGCAAAAGCGGATTTTACGACAGCGTGATAACGGGAACGGGTTTTTTCGGCAGTTTGGTAAGCAATGTTGTCTGGAAAATGGACAAAAACAAGGATATTGAATATCAGCGCCTTGCCCTGCGTTCAATACCGAAGGATTTTTCGGGTAAAATGTTAGAGGTTCCCGTCGGTACAGGAATACTCACAATGCCGATATATCAAAATCTGAAAAAAGCCGATATTACCTGCCTTGATTATTCAAAAGAGATGATGGCGCGTGCGGAAAAAAGAGCTGAAAACATGAGTATTAAAAACATTTCATTTGTGCAGGGCGATGTCGGAAAACTGCCTTTTGAAAATGAAACCTTCGACATTGTTCTTTCAATGAATGGTCTGCACGTTTTCCCTGATAAAGACGCGGCGTTTTCAGAGATTTTCCGTGTTCTGAAATATGGTGGCATATTCTGCGGCTGCACATACATAGAAGGCGAATGTAAGCGAACCGATTGGTTTATCAATAAAATGTATGTCCCGAAGGGATATTTCAATCCGCCGTTTGATACAAAGGATACATTATATAAGCGGCTTAATAAGATGTATCAAATCGCAAAAGTTGAAACGGTTATTTCCGAAGCCTGCTTTGAATGTGTGAAATGAGGGTTTGCGATGGATTTGAAAAACTCACAATAAAGGAATTCGACAGGGCGGCAAAGCACTTTGAGGACAGCACACCGAGCGTATACAATCTATGTAAAAAGGATTATCCCGATATACTTGCGGAAATTGATAAAGAAAACTGGCAAAGCGTACTTGACGCAGGGTGCGGTACAGGTGCGGTTTTGGAGCTTTTAAGCAAAAAATACCCCGACAGAGAATATACGGGGATAGACATTTCGCAGAAAATGATTGAGGTCGCAACTAAAAAGAACTTGCCGAATGTACGTTTTGTTCATGGTGACTGTGAAAATCTGCCCTTTGAAAAAGAAAGCTTTGACGTGGTTATCTGTTCACAGAGTTTTCACCATTATACCGATCCGCAAGGTTTTTTTAACAGCGTTTTCCGTGTTTTGAAAA
>CACZPW010000269.1 GCA_902783115.1 uncultured Ruminococcus sp.
AGCCGTATGCGCAAAAGTCCTACGACAAATATTATAAAAAGTATCTGGAGCTGGGACTGGGCGAAGAAAAAGCAAAAGAGGTATCGGAGGCTGACGTACAGCGTGAAATGGAGCAGGGCTTCCAGGGCTGGGAGTATAAATTCAATTCCGTTTCGTCAAGCCGCGGCGATTATCCGTTCATAACCGTTACCGCAGGCATAGGTACGGGACATTTTGCGAAAATGGCAACAAAGGCAATGCTTAAGGTACACATGGAGGGACAGGGCAAGGCAGGTCATAAAAAGCCGGTTTTGTTCCCGAAAATCGTATTCCTTTACGATGAAAAGCTTCACGGCCCCGGCGGTGAGCTTGAGGACGTATTCGAGGCGGGCGTTGAGTGTTCGGCAAGAACGATGTACCCCGACTGGTTATCGCTTACGGGTGACGGATATGTTCCGTCAATGTATAAAAAGTACGGTAAGGTTATTTCGCCAATGGGCTGCAGGGCATTTTTGTCGCCCTGGTATGAGCGGGGCGGAATGGAGCCTGCGGGCGATAACGATTATCCGGTATTTGTCGGCAGATTCAATATCGGTGCGGTATCTTTGCATCTGCCGATGATTTACGCAAAGGCGCAGCAGGAGAGTAAGGACTTTTTCGAGGTGCTTGACTATTATCTGGAGCTTATAAGGAAATTACATCTCAGGACATACGATTATTTGGGCGAGATGCGCGCGTCAACAAACCCGCTTGCATACTGCGAGGGCGGATTCTACGGCGGACATCTGAAGCTTACCGATAAGATAAAGCCTCTGTTAAAGAGCGCAACGGCGTCATTCGGCATAACCGCATTTAACGAGCTTCAGGAGATACATAACAAAAAATCGCTTGTTGAGGACGGTGAATTTGCCGTAAAGGTACTTGAACACATAAATGAAAAGATAGCTCAGTTTAAAAAAGAGGACGGCAGGTTATATGCGATATACGGGACTCCGGCGGAATCCCTGTGCGGTCTGCAGGTTACGCAGTTTAGGAAGAAATATGGCATAGTGGAAAACGTTTCTGACAGACCGTATGTTTCAAACAGCTTCCATTGTCACGTGAGCGAGGACATTACGCCGATAGAAAAGCAAGACCTTGAAAACAGGTTCTGGAATCTCTCAAACGGCGGTAAGATTCAGTATTGCAGATACCCCATAAGCTATAATAAGGAGGCTATCAAGACTCTTATTAGGCGTGCGATGGCTATGGGCTTTTACGAGGGGGTAAATCTGTCCCTTGCTTATTGCGACGATTGCGGGCATGAGGAGCTTGAAATGGACGTTTGCCCGGTATGCGGAAGCAAGAATCTTACAAAAATTGACAGAATGAACGGTTATCTTTCGTATTCGAGAGTGAAGGGCGATACACGTCTTAACGAAGCGAAGATGGCTGAGATCGCCGAAAGGAAAAGTATGTGATGCGCTATCATAATATTACAAAAGACGATATGCTCAATGGCGACGGACTGCGTGTTGTTTTGTGGGTTGCGGGCTGTGAGCACCGGTGCCCCGAATGTCAGAATCCGATCACGTGGGATATCTGCGGGGGCGTTGAATTTGACGGCGCCGCGAAAAACGAGATTTTTACCGAGCTTTCAAAGTCTTACGTATCGGGCATAACCTTTTCGGGCGGCGATCCCTTGCATACAAAAAACCGTGACGAGGTCGCAAGGCTTATAGACGAAATAAAGGACAAATATCCCGATAAAACAATATGGATATACACAGGCTATGAATGGGACAGCGTAAAGGATCTGCCGTTTATGGATAAGGTCGACGTTTTAGTCGACGGCAAATACAAAAAGGATTTAAGAGATGTAAATCTCGCGTGGCGGGGCAGTACCAATCAGAAGGTAATAAGCGTTAAAAACAGCTTAAAGCTCAATGAAATAGTCCTTCATGTAAAGTGACAAAAGAGGTATTTGGATATGAAAAGAATAGCAAAGTTTGAAAAAGTAAGTTATGAACAGTTTTTAGGCGACTGGGACGGCGGTTTATGCAAAGACGATCCCAAAACCGTGTATGATAAGATAATGCTCCCAAAGCGTGCGACCACAGGCTCGGCGGGCTATGATTTCTTTATACCGTTTGATATTACGTTATCTCCCGGGCAGACCGTTAAAATACCGACGGGCATCAGATGCTACATTGAGCCTGAATGGGTGCTGAAAATTTATCCGCGTTCGGGGCTTGGCTTTAAGTTCCGGCTGCAGCTTAATAACACCGTCGGAATAATTGACAGCGATTACTATTACAGCTCAAACGAGGGTCATATAATGGCAAAGATAACAAACGACTCAAACGAGGATAAGACGGTATCGTTAAAGTCGGGCGACGGCTTCTGTCAGGGTATTTTTGTCGAATACGGCATAACCTTTGACGATGATGTAAGCGCAAAGCGTGACGGCGGCTTTGGCTCGACAAGCAAGTAACCCAATAAGCGATAATGTTAAGTAATCAAAAAATCAGGGAAATCATAGCCCTGATTTTTTGCTTCATGCTGTCTGTGCATTTTATCACAGCCCTACTTAACAGGTATGGTGATCGTTACCTCTGTACCCTTGTTATATTCGCTTGTTATCTTGATACCGCCGTTAAAGCTTGTTTCAAGCGATTGCTTTGCTATTGCAAGCCCCAATCCGGTACCGCCCGTATCACGGTTTCTTGCCTTATCCACTCTGTAGAAACGGTCAAATATATGCGGCAGCTTATCTGCGGCGATACCTATTCCCGTATCCTTGATCTTAACGGTGATATCGGAATACACCTTACTTGAAAATACCTCGATGGTACCGCCGTTTGGAGTATACTTTATCGCATTTGATAAGATGTTTACAAAAACACGTTCAAGACAGCCGTAATCGCCCTTTATTACGGGCACGTCGGTAATGGAGGTGTATGTAAGAGTCTGTTCTTTTTTCTTTGCCTGAAGACTCATTCTGTCAACTAAGTTCTCAAGCATTTTCCGTATATCGATATTTTCCGACGGCTTTATATACGTCTGATTTTCGTCAAGCTCGGAGAGCGTCAGTAAATCGCTTATTATGTTTGCCATTCTGTCCGCCTCCGAAACGATAACGTTTGCAAACCGTACCTGCTGTTCGCGGCTTATGTTTGGAAGCGAAAGCGATTCGGAATACGATTTTATAGTGGTAAGCGGAGTCCGCAGCTCATGCGATACGTTTGCAACAAAGTCACGTCTTGAATGTTCAAGCTTTTCCTGCTTGGTAATGTCGTGTATAAGTACGATTATACCGCTGACCTTGTTGTTTATCATTGAATTTGCAAAGCTTAATCTGAGATACTGATCGTCTATTTTTATTTCTCTTTCTATCGAAACATCGGGCTTCATATATATAAGATCGCCCAATGAAATATTGGCATTTATCTCCTTAAAAAATCTGTTAAAATCGATATCGTCAAGATATTCAAGCTTTAAAAGCCGCTTTGCCTCCGGATTTACGTGTATTATTTTACCCTTCATATCAAACGCCAAAATACCGTCGTTCATATTCTGAAGGATAGTTTCTATCTTTATTTTCTCGTTCTCTATCGCCTCTGTCGTTTCCCTTTTTGCGTTTGCAAGATATAAAAGCGAATTTGTAAGGTTTCCTATCTCATCGTTTCGCTCTGTCGCTGACAAAGCCGTCATATCTCCGTCGGCAAGCTTTTTTGCGTTTGCCGTCAACGCCTGTATCGGCGTTGTGACGGATTTTGATAAAAGATTGCCTATGATTGCGGAAATAACTGCGGATGCAATTATGACATACAGCATTATTAAGAGCATGGCGTGTATAAAATCATTCTGCGTCCGCTCGTTATCGTTTACATATACTATATATTTTATATTATCATTTGATTTTAAAGGTATGGCATAATCCATCACCTTCGAGCCTATGGAAGCCTTTATCGTTTCCTCGCCGTCAAGAGCCTTGTTTACGACTGCGGTCTTCTCTACGGAAACAATATTGTTCGACGAATAGACCACATTACCGCTCTTGCCGTTAAGGATGGCATAAAAACGGGACTTGCTCAAACCAAGAGCCGATGCATTGTAGTCCATTATATATTTGATTTTTTCAAAAGTTTCCTGTGATGAGGTATCTGCTATGGCGTTGTTGTTTACATCAACGTATTCCTGCGGAGCGGCAACGGTTTTTGCCGCTTCGTAGAGCTCGTTTTTCGTATCGTCGCTAAATACCTCGGAAACGGTATCTTTAAAACTCTTATGGAAATAATTTACCGTACCCAACAAAATACAGCCGCTTAAAAATATTTCCGTTACAACGACCAAAATA
>CACZPW010000270.1 GCA_902783115.1 uncultured Ruminococcus sp.
AAAACGAAGTCAGTATGTTGCTTAAATTTAATATTTATACCATAGGCACTCTTTTTTGTGCTGTCTGTACAAATTGGGGCAGTTCAAAATGAACAACCTTTTTTAATTTTAATCTATTGCCGCCTTTAAAGCGTCCGCCTTATCGGTATCCTCCCATTTAACGCCGAGGTCGCATCTTCCCATGTGTCCGTAGGACGCAAGCTTACGGTATATCGGCTTTCTCAGATCCAGCTCCTTTATTATCGAATACGGTCTTAAATCAAACACCTTTTCTATCGCTTTTTCTATTTTTTCGTCGCTTACCGTACCCGTGCCGAAGGTATCGACCATTACAGAAACCGGATTTGCAACGCCAATAGCGTATGCAAGCTCGACCTCGCACTTCTTTGCAAGACCCGCCGCAACAACGTTCTTTGCCACATATCTTGCCGCATACGCCGCCGAACGGTCAACCTTTGTCGGATCCTTACCCGAAAATGCGCCGCCGCCGTGACGCGCATAGCCGCCGTATGTATCTACAATGATCTTTCTGCCCGTAAGACCGCTGTCGCCCTGGGGACCGCCCACAACAAATCTGCCTGTGGGATTGATAAAGAATTTTGTATCTTTATCTATAAGCTCATCAGGGATAACGGGGAGGATGACCTCTCTTTTTATATCCTCTCTCAACTCTTCTATGGAAACATCGGGCGAGTGCTGTGAGGATATAACGACCGCATCAACTCTTACCGGCGTTCCGTCCTCATATTCGACTGTGACCTGTGATTTTCCGTCAGGTCTCAAATACGGAAGCGTGCCGTTTTTTCTTACCTCGGTAAGCCGTTTTGTAAGCTTGTGTGCCAAGGATATCGGCATGGGCATAAGCTCCGGAGTCTCATCGCAGGCATATCCGAACATCATACCCTGATCGCCCGCACCTGTCGAATTTTCGTCCGCATTTCCGCCCGCTTCTCTGTTTTCAAAGCCCGAATCAACGCCCTGTGCGATATCGGGCGACTGCTCGTCTATCGAGGTAACAACGGCGCAGGTATTGCCGTCAAAGCCGTATTTGGCTCTGTCATAGCCTATATCCAGCACGACCTGACGTGCAATGCCGGGAAAATCAACATAGCAGTTTGTCGTTATTTCGCCCATAATCGAGATGATACCCGTCGTACAGGTAGTTTCGCAGGCAACTCTCGCCATGGGATCCTTCTTTAAAAGCTCATCAAGTATCGCATCCGAGATCTGATCGCAGATTTTATCGGGATGCCCTTCTGTGACAGATTCGGAGGTAAATAATTTTCTATTCATAATCTTTTCCTTTCTGTAATCCGTATATAAGCCCCGCAAGCAAAAACGGTGCCTGCAAGAGCTATACAAGCACCATTATTGTAACCCATATATCACAAAATGTCAACCGATTGGGGATAAATTAAATATCCGGTGCCGGTCAAAATCTTCTGAACACTCCGACAACCTTGCCTATTATCGAACATTCATCGACGATAATGGGCTCCATAGTATCGTTTTCGGGTTGAAGTCTGAAATGCCCGTTTTCCTTGTAGAAGGTTTTTACCGTTGCCTCATCGCCGTTTACAAGGGCAACCACGATATCGCCGTTTGACGCCGTCGGCTGTTCCTCAACGATTATATAATCCCCGTCCAATATGGCGGCGTTTATCATTGATTCGCCCTGCACCTTTAACATAAACAGGTTCTTGTTCCGTGCAAAAGCCATAGGCAGGGGGAAGGTCTCCGTATTATCCTGCACAGCGGTGATCGGCATACCTGCCGTAACCTTACCGTATATGGGTACATCTATATACTTATCGTAGGTGCCGGTGTCTATCGGTACGACATTATGATGCTCTCTGCCATTTGGAACATAGTTTATAAGCCGCATGGAACGGTTTTTTGACGGATTTTTCAAAATATATCCCGCATTTTCAAGCTTCTTTAAACGGCTGTGTACCGTTGCGGTAGATGCAAGACCGACAGCCTTGCCTATTTCCCTTACCGACG
>CACZPW010000271.1 GCA_902783115.1 uncultured Ruminococcus sp.
ACTCTTCCGTTGGTCTATCCGATTCCTTTAGTGAAATTATAAGTTCCAAAAGCTTTGAAAGCGCAGTATCTATTTGCTCCTCACTTATCCGTCCCTCATCAATGCCTTTTTTCAATTCTTCCGTGATTTTAGGGTTGTTGGGCATTTGAAGGTTAAGCCCTTTAGATATTGCACTCACACTGTCGTGCACAGCACCCCAATCCGATATTATAGCGCCTTTATAGTCCCATTCCTTACGGAGAATATCGAAAAGCTTTTTGTTTTCTGTACAGTATGCACCTAACACTCTGTTATATGCAGCCATAATACTCTTGGGATTGCTTTTTTTCACTGCTATCTCAAACGGCTTTAAATATATTTCTCTTAAAGTCCTCTCGTCCGCCTCAACGTTTATCGAGGTCCTTGCGGTTTCCTGGTTATTGAGCGCAAAATGCTTTATACACGTTCCCACGCCCTCGGACTGTACGCCGTTTATATACGCCGCACCCATCTCTCCCGCAAGATACGGATCCTCCGAAAAATATTCAAAGTTTCTTCCGCAAAGAGGCGTCCTTTTTATATTCACTCCCGGCCCTAAAATCACGTCAACGCCTTGCTCCCTACAGTCTCTTGCTATTCCCTGTCCCGTTTTATATGCAAGCTCTGTATTCCACGTTGCCGAAAGCGCGGAGGCTGTCGGAAATGCGGTGCTTCCTCCCTTTATATGCTCAGGCGTACCCCTAAGAGGACGTACTCCGTGAGGTCCGTCCGCCATAACAACCCTTTCGATACCGCAGCCCTTATTTTCTACTGTATCCAAAAGCTCGTAATATGTAAGCATTTTTGTTTTCTCTTCAAAGGTCAGCTTGTTTATAATGTCCTTTATCATTTTTTATCCTTTCTGTCCTTCAAACACAAGCATCAAAGGCTTCATGGTGTCCTTTTCCCACACAAAAACCTTGACCGTCCTGCCGTCACCGCTTTCGGCGCCCGATAGATCCACTGCGTTGGCGCCCTTTGTAAAGTCCGATATATCCTGTATCAGCAATACGTTTTCAAGCACACCGTCCGAATATTCTGCGGCGATGAATTTGGTATTGACAGGAGTACCGTCAAGCTTTTCAATGTTTACGCCCGTGATAACTCCGTCCGCCCCAACAATACCCGTACATATAAATTTATATGTCTTATTATCCGTATCCTCCCACAAAAGCATCGGGAATCCTCCGTTTTTAAAATCAACGTCCGCCGCAAACGCATCGCCTAAAAGGCTTGCCGCACGCATTTGCACCTCTGAAACATACCCGCAGCCAATGTGATTTGACCGCTTTGCCGCCAGATCCCACAGATTTTCCGCACTCTTTACAACGCTTACACCGTGTGCAGCAAAAACGTTTTCCGAGTTTGCATAATCTACTGCGCTTACTGCGGCTGTGGGGTATTTATACAGATTGTTTGATGAGAATACGCCCGATACATAGCAGTTATTTATGTAAATACGCCTTGATGACGAGCTTGCCGCCTTGCCTATCAGGCCGGAAACATAGGAGTCCTCGTTGCTGACATTCGTGGTATATGTAAAGTCAAGTACATACGAATTTGAAACGCTTGGGTTTTTGGTTGATGTTGCCTGTCCTATAAGTCCGCCCGCAAGGCTTATCTTATTTTCGGAGGAGGTATTTACCATACTTAAATTTTTAACAAAGCATCTGTCAACCTCTCCCGTACCTTTAAGGGTTCCCGCAATACCGCCGGCACAGGTTATCCTCGCCGCGCCGCTTGTATTATTGACGTTTACCGTCATATCCTTTATTCCGAGATTTCTTACCGTACCCGACAGGTTGCCGAAAAAGCCCGTTGCGCAACCGTTTCCCACACCGGTTACCGAAATATTCGAAATCGTATGATTATCACCGTCGAATACGCCTGCAAACACATTTGTTCCGTCGCCCATAGGCGTCCATGAAACGCCGTTCATATCAAGGTCGTTTGAAAGTCTGAAATATACGCCGTTATAGCTGTTTCCCGAATTCACCTGCTCCTTAAGCTCCAAAAGCTCCCCTGGGGTTTCAATAATATACGGACTCTCCTCACTGCCCTCGCCGTTTGGCTCAAAGCCTGCGGATATATTATATTCCCTCGTCTGAGATGAGCTGTATGTTTCATTTCCCGCTCTTGAAGTCAGATAAAACGCTGCATCTTCGCCCTCTTTTATGAGCCTTCCGTCATTTGATAATACCGACAAGTCTCCGCTTTCAAATTCAACACCGTCCGGAATACTGAGCGTACCCGAAATGTTTTGTATATTCTGCATTTTAAACAGTGTAAGCTCCGCCCTGTCCGATATTGATGACAAAAGCTCACCGTAAGAGGTATGCTGCCAAAGCTTTATGTTATCCATATACACCGAATGCGTTTTAGACGTCGGGCGCGTCCAGAAAAAGTCGCACAGAAAATACACAAGCGAGCGTGCCGAGCTGTTTGTTTCGCTGTATGCAAATTTAGCCGGTGTTTGGTTTATTTTCACTCCGTTTATATACGCATAGTAGCATAATTTTTCCGTATCTATTTCAAGTCTGAACGCATACCATTTCCCTGAGCTTATCGCTTTTGAGGCGTTTGCGCACGAAACATTTGCACCCGTACTTGTCCTGTTGAAGTTTACGGTTATTTCGGTACCTGTATTTGTAAAAGCGCATATCCTGAAGCTTTTTTCGGGCATACTGTCTATATACACATCTGATTCAAAGTTTACTGTCCCCTTTTTTACAGCAGACGGTATTCTGAAGGTGTAGCCGTTATCGGTATCGCCCATTTGTGGGGTTTTATAAAGATAAAGCGATTTTTGGGCGCTGTTTGTAGGATTTGCCCGTATCTGCGCGCCGACGGTATTTCCGTAAACCTTAAAATCGGCGTTATCCGACGGCAGGTCGCCCGATGTAAAGCCTTCAAAGCCCTCGTTAAGATAAACCGCGTCCCCGTCCCGCTCCGGCACTGTAATGTAAAAATCCTTGCTTACGCTTGCGCCGCCAAATGTTATCTGTGCCGTAAGACGTACCGTTTTGTTACCCGCGCAAAATGCAGGTCGTAAAACGGTGCCGTCCGTATTTATTACCGAGGTATCCGATGATGTCCAGCTTACCGTTGCGCCGCCGTATATTGATACGGGCAGTGTCAGATTCCCCGTAACCCTGTCTATGGGCTCGTCTGTAAGCTTTTCAAAGGTCAGAGCCTCTGCTATTGATTGAAGCCTTGCTAATGCGGCGGATATTGCCTTTACCGTCACGTCAAAGGTTTTTGTATCGGATAATCCACCCTTTGTAAGAGTTGCCGTAAGCGTAACATTCGTATCGGAACCGTTTCTTATAAGCACACCGTCGCCCGAAATATTGGCGGGCGATGCGCTCCAGCTTACCGAGACCCCGTCACCCACCGTTGTCGGGAGGTTCAGATTTTTTGTTACGGAATTTGCGTCTTCTTCGGATAATATATCAAAGGTAAGGCTCTCCTTTGCGTCGCTTAATGCCACTCTGTCCGATGCATACGCCAAAACTGTTACCGTAAATTCTTTTTCAAGCGTAGCGCCGTTATATTCTCCCAATGCCGTCAGAGTGACGGTCTTGTTGCCCGATGCGCTGTAAGGCCGCGTTACTCTTGCCATCGCTCCGTCCGGTATAACATCGCTTCCCGAGGACGTCCAGCTTATGCCGCTTCCGTACGTGCCGCCCGATAACGGCAGTCCGAAATCTCCGGTCACGGTATCGGGTATACTTATTCCGTTTATGTCCGCGCTTACCTTTGAAGCGTCGCTCATACCGACCTTAAAATCATAGATATTGCTCACCGTATTTCCGGCAAGCGTAAATGTTGCGCTCATTTTTGCCAACGAAGCACCGTTTACCGGCAATATTTCTCCGTTACCCAAGATAACGTCCGGCGTTAATGACGTCCACGCTGCCCTTGCGCCGTAAAGCGGATATTCGGGAAGGTCGATATCCGAAATGATCTCACGATTGCCGTTTTTATCGGCATAGTTTTCGGGGCTTGCCTCTGCAAGCGCCTCACGGATTTTCAAAATCGCCGTCTTATCCGCGCCATGACACGGATATCCCCCGTTTACATTTGCGGTATCGGCAGTAAATTCTTCACCCAAGTCTGCAGCTGAATTTTTCATCTGCGACGCCGAAACCGCCGTAGCGGGTATATCTATATTCGTTATCCCCGACGAATACATATTGCTTGCAACGCCGTGTGATACATAATTATTCGATCTTTTAAGGTTTGCATTTCTTGTGACTCTGCCCATTGCAAACAAGGCATAGGGCGTTCTGCTACGCGTAAAGCTTCCTGCGGCGTAGCAGTTTTTGACCGCCACCTGCGCCGAGCTGTTGCTTACATCGCCGATAAATCCGCCCAAAACCGCATTTGAAGAGCCGTTCCAGGTAAAGTTTATCGAATAGCAGTCCGATATCTGTGCCCCCGATACGGCGGCTCCGATAAATCCGCCCGGCGCATATTCGGAAATGTCGACAGCGGTGTTTGTAATGCTTACATTTCTTACACCCGAACGCACTATCTTACCCGATACGCGTCCCGCCATACCTCCGACGCCGTATACTCTTATTGAAGATGAGCTTGAATTGGCAAAGGAAATCGTTATTCCCGAAACCTTAAGATTTCTTATCTCACCCGTAACGGAACCGAAAAATCCGAGATAATTCCCTTCTCCGATCCCGTTTATGCTTATATTGCTCACCGTTTTTAAATTGCCGTCAAAGATGCCGGCAAATGTATCAGAGCCTTCGCCTATAGGTCTGAAGCTTTTACCCGACATATTTATATCGTTTGTAAGTGTGAAATAACAGTTATCATAGCTTTCGCCGCCGTTTACGGCGTTTGATAAAGCCGTAAGATCGTCAGCCGTTTTTATCAAAAACGGGTGCTTTTGGGAGCCGTAGCCCTCAAAAAGTCCGTATTCTACGGCATTTGCGGTCATTAACGGAACAAATACCATATTAAGACAGGAAATAACGGCTATGATAAGCGATATGTATTTTTTCACTGCTTTTTCCTCCTTAATATGTTATGGAATAAACTGTGCTGTCCCACGTTCTGTTTTCCGCGCCCGTTGTATCATTTATAAAATAGTCCTCAAAATACGAGCTGAATTTCATATCCGCAAAATTATCCTCCATGCCGCATACCGAACATTCAAGGTTTAAGAGCGCGTCATAGAATTTTGTACTTCTGCCGCCGAGCTCAACATTTTTGTATCTTGTGCCGGAGGAATCGACCTTTGACGAGAATACCCCCTTCTGACAGTAATAGCTTATCATATTATCGGCAGTATTTCTTGCAAGCTCAAGATATGCGCCGTTGTCCGTCGCCCTGTATAAATATATAAGCGCATTGAGCATTGCAGGCGTGCGCTCCTTGGTGGACGCGCTTACGGTATTGCCCGTAATTATTCCGTAACGCTCCATATGATACTGTAAATAGCGGTTTAATATCTCCGCTTCCTCGGCAAGCTCAGCGTCGTTTGCGCAGTACAAATACGCGCACGCAACCGCCTCAAACAAGCCTCTGTCGCTTATATCGGCGTCGGGCACAAAGGTGTTAAACCCCCTTGAGCCGTTTGTGTAATAGTTACCGTAATGCCCGTTTCTTTTCGGGACAAAGCCCGTAAGGCTCGTTCCGTCTGCCATGATTTTATTGAAGCTTGGCGTACCCTCGTTCCACGCATATTTTATATAGCCCGCGATATTTTTTACTGCGATATTTTTTATCGCTTTGCCGTCAGAGGTATCAATGCCCGACATCTTTGCAAAGGCAAGATCGTTTATCGTAACCAGCTCGATATTATCCGAATCGCTGAAAAAGTTTCCGTCAAGAAGTCTTGTATCGTTATCGTCAAGTGCGGAGGAATCGTAAAAACCCTGATCCACAAGATCCTCTGCAAACTGGTTAAAAAATCTGTCGCCATAAACCGGATTTGTCCATTCCGCACCGTTTGACGTCACCATTTTCCACCATTCCTCGCCGTATGTTGCGGTAATGCTTTGCTTTCCGGGCGCATTTTTTGCATTTGTAAATTCGGTCGGAACTATACCCGTTTCGGCATTTCTGCAATTATAGTACATATTAAGCAGCCTGTTTGCCCAGATAAGCGCGGTATCATTGCCTGTTTTGTCGTATTCCTGTGCCGCAAGTAATACCAGATCCTCGCCGTCCGAGCGAAACGGAATACCGCTGTTATACGATAACCAGCCTGCATTATCCGCCGTAAATGCGTCAAGATTGTCCATAGCCGCTATGCTTTTTATAACGCCGTTTTGGGAAGCGGTGTCAAATGGAGCGTGCCTGTTTATTTTAAGCTCTGCCCATCTGTCCTCTCTGCCTACATGACCGCCCCATATACTTTTAAACATTTGGCTTGCTTTTTTCTTATCAAGCCTGTAAAAAGGCTCAAAATACAGGCAGGTATTTTTAAGCTCATGGGTATAGGTGTTGCCCTTTGACATATATACGCTTCCCGTTTTTAAGTCAATAAAGGTATGCCCGCCCCAGTAGCCGAGCTTTGTAGCTTCATCAAGTCCGTTTTCCATATACCATGCGTATATTTTATCGACTCTGTCGCTGTATTTTTCCTGTCCCGAAATTTTTGACAGCCTGTCAAGCATTCTGTAGAATACGCTATCCATACCCAGATTTGCGGGAGCATAGCTGCCATTTGAGGTATGAAACTCTGTAGGCTTTCCCGTAGTAACGTCATAGCCCGACGCCATAAGCGGAGTATTGCCGTAAATATCCCTTCCTCTTGAAAGTGCCGTATCTACTGTCAGGATAAGCTTGTTCCACCTCGTCATATCGGCGTCATAAGTATCTGCGTTCTGCCCGACGATATTCTTTGTCCCCGTCAAGTCGAAGGCGGAGGCGGTTATTGTAACGGGCGTATCGGCTGAAAATATACTGTTTACCGTAAGTACGCCGTTTGAAATACTCACCTTGTCCGAGCCTGTGACAGCCCACGTAACGGACGGTGGGGTTATGACATTTCCATATTTATCGTGCACATCAGCCGTATATGTGAATGTGCCTTTTCCGTAAGCAACTCTGTTGCTGCCCTTTATGACGATATCCGAAATTTCAGCCTCGCCTATCAAAACGCTCATTTTCGATATATCACCGTCCGCGTTTTGAGCGTTTATAAAAACTATACCGCCCAAGGTCATATCCTGCAAAAGTATAAGCGCAAAATTCCCGTTTGGCAAGGTTTGTCCGCTTACACCCGTAACATCGCCTGTTACGCTCCATGTAACGGACTGATCTGCCGAATAGATATACTGCTGCGCCGTACCCGGAGTATACGAAACTCTGTCCGCACCGTCTATCACGGACGCATTGCCCGGCAATTTTTCGACATGCAGATCATCTATGCAAAAGCCCGGCGAATACTTTGTAAAGAAGCACACATTATTGCACTCCGTACCCAAAAGCTCAAAGGTTGCCCCGATATCCTCGCCGTCAAGGCTGAGGCTCCATACACCGGCGTCAAGGTCTGCGCCGATACTTACGGTATACCACCTGTTCCGCGCGATACCCTTTTTAATGATTTTACAGGTGTTATCCCCCGAAAGATATACAAGATTTCCTTTTTGTACGCCTAATCTTAAAATC